>CAZYJF010000001.1:0-35035 GCA_964647715.1 uncultured Sulfurospirillum sp.
TTATACAAACACTTTTGGCTGATACAGTTGGGGTTGATATGAAACCTTGGACTTTAGCTACAAATGACATTGGTGTAAACGAATATAGCAGTGCTAGTGTTAGCGATGAGATTGTAGCGAGCGAAAATCAAGTTGAACAAAGTAGTTTATCAAATGTTCAAGATAATCAAGTTATTACAATTGCAGAGTTAGCAAAAAGAAATGATGAGCTTGCACAAAAAGAGAATCGAGTTGTAGAAAATAGTTTATCAAATGTTCAAGATAGTCAAGTTGTAGCAAGTGAAAATATTGTTCAAAGCAGTAATGAGATTGTACAAAAAGAGAATCAAGTTGTAGTAAGTGATGAGATAGTTCACAGCAATAGTGAGCTTACACAAAATGAAAATCAAGTTGAAGTAAGTAGTCAATCAAATGTTCAAGAGAATCAGGTTGTTACAAGTGATAAGATCGTTCAAAGCAGTGATAATCTTATACAAAAAGAGAATCAAGTTGAACAAAATAGTCTATCAAATCTTCAAGATAGACAAGTTGTTTCAAGTGAAAAGATAGTTCAAAGCAGTAATGAGCCTACAGAAAATGAAAATCAAGTGCTAGCAAGTAATGAGATCATCCAAAGTAGTAGTGATCTTAATCAGAAGAATGAACTTATTTTTAGCGAAGCGATAGAAGAGAGTTCTCAAGTTGCACAAAAGAGTCAATCAAGTAGTACTCTTGATCCTAGTATAGTTCAAAAGGTTATTGAAGAGACAAAAAGACAAAAACAAAAACAGGTACATACAGATGATATGGAGTATAGCTATCCAAGCCAAGAGCTAAAAAAAAAATCTCATTCAATAGGTGATTTAATCACTAATGATGAAGAGGATATTAAGTCAATAAACTTAAAAGAAGAAAGAGATAGCTTTTTTGCTCCGATAGTAGAGTTTATGAAGAGCTATCCTTGGCAGTTTGCATCTTTATTGCTTTTGAGTGGACTTTTTATCACATTTTTTATCATTTTACCCTTTATAAGAAGTACTCAGCAAGATATGCAAAATGATGAGATTGATATCAGTGAGCATATTGTAAAGAAGGTTGATTCTAAACCTGAGGGGAAAGTTTTGGATTTTGCTCAGTTTAGTGAGTTAAGGGGTAGGTTAAATGAGTCATATATCTTTAAAAAAGAGGAGATTTTATTATCAAGTAAAATGAGTCAGGATGAAAAAGATAGAGCTTTGATGATGCATGAGTGGAAGTTTAATCAAATTCAAAATTACTCGCTTCCAAAATTAGATACAAGTGATGGGGCTAGATTTAAAGAGGGAGTGAATGATCTGCTTAGTGAAAAAGAGTCAAGAGAGATAGTTAGATCGTTTTTGATAGACTTGATTCATAATGACACACTTGATGAGAAAAGAAGAGAGTTTTTGAGAAACTCTCTATCTTAGTTTTCAATTCTCATCGAAAAATCAAGCCATACTGCTTTGTGGATTAAACTTCCACTACTGATAGCATCTATTCCAGTTTTGGCATAGTCAATTAAGTTCTCTTTTGTGATGTTTCCACTAGCTTCCAAAAGAACATGTTTGAAGTTTTGATCTCGAAATTCGACTACTTCTTTTATCTCTTTTGGTTTCATATTATCACACATCACAAGATCACTTCCAGCCTTCATAGCCTCTTTTGCTGCTTCTATACTTTCACATTCGACTTCTATCTTGGAGGTGTAGGGAATCCTCTTTCTTGCTCGTTTGATAAATAGTGCTAGATCATCAATCGCTGCTAAGTGTGTATCTTTTAGCATCAGACAATCATCCAATCCAAATCTATGATTTGTTCCACCACCACATCTAACTGCATACTTTTCCATGATCCTAAGACCTGGTCTTGTTTTTCTAGTGTCTAGGAGTTTTAAATCATAGCCCTTGGTGAGTTTGACAAATTCAGCCGTGTTTGTTGCGATACCTGAGCAGTGTTGCATGATATTTAAGATGACTCTCTCATACATCAATACTCTCTCTACTTCACCTCTAACATAGCAGATAATTTCGCCTTTTTTTATCTCATTGCCATCATATTTTAAAAACTCTATATCGATATGCTCCATAATGCCAAGCTCTTTGACATAGATCTTTCCCGCTAAAATCCCATCCTCTTTGGCTATGACTTTCGCTTCTACGATACGATGATCACTCACAAGTGAAAAGAGATCACCTCTTCCGATATCCTCTAATATAGCTTCTCTGACTATCTCTTTGATTCTCATAATCTACCTTAAAACTCAAACATACGATCTAAGGCTATTTTTGCCCACTTTGCTACATCTTCATCAACTTGAATTTCTGTTACTATCTTATCTTCATCGATTGATACAAGGGTATTGTATAGATCTTGGAGTGTAGTTTCATTCATCGTAGGACACTCTGGTTTTGTTGAGGAGAGTACATAAGTGTTCTCTTTTCTTAGTCTATTGACTAGATTAAACTCTGTACCAACTGCTACTTTTTGATCTTTTGGAAGATCTTTGATGTATTTGATGATTTGGCTTGTGGAGCCTACAAAGTCTGAAGCTTGACAGACCTCTGGTGGACACTCTGGGTGAGTTATTATTTTGATACCTGGAAACTTTTTACGATAAAAATCTATATCGCTTACTTCAAAGAGTTGATGCACCGAGCAAAAACCGTTATAGCAGATGATATCAGCCTCTTTTGGATCACAGTCCTCACCGATAACACAAGACTTTAAGCCCATCATCAAAGCGACATTTTGTCCAAGCTGTTTATCTGGAACAAAGAGGATTTTTTTGCCACTTTCTAAGCCTTTTTCGATTATTTTCTTGGCATTTGAACTTGTGCAGACCATTCCACCCATTTTCCCAACTTCAGCTTTCACTTCGGCTGATGAGTTGATATATGTGATAGGTAGAATATCCTCTTTTTTTACTCCACTCTCTTCAATAATCTTTACATTTTCAAGGTAGTATGGTTTATCGATCATTCTTGCCATCGCACAACAGGCTATCTTTGGCATCAAGACTCTTTTATTTGGGGATAAAATCTTTACACTCTCGCCCATAAAACCAACTCCACAAAAGATCAAAAATGGGTTTTCATCATCTTTAGCCATTTGAGCCAATTGCAGACTGTCACCCGAATAATCTGCCATTTCAAAGACTTCATCTCTTTGATAGTAGTGGGCGACTATCGTTACATTGTGCTTTTCTTTTAATCTTTGGATCTCTTTTTTTAAATCATCTTTATTCAAATCATCTCTCCATATATGATCTATTCATAACACTATAACAAAAAAAGTGATAAAATAAAAGTAACGGAGGGTTTTTATAATGGAATTTTTATCTAATATTAATGTACAATTTTATTTGATTGCTTACCTTGTAGGGAGTATTCCTTTTGGCTTGATATTGGCAAAGTATTTTGCCGGAGTTGATATCAAAAGTGAGGGTAGTGGAAATATTGGAGCTACTAATGTGCTTAGAGTATTGAAGCAAAAAGATCCAGCACTTGCAAAAAAACTTTCGATTGCAACTTTACTCTTGGATATGCTAAAAGGTATAGTTGTATTGGCTATTGCAAAAATGATGGGGCTTAGTGAAGCAGCTTTGTGGGGTATTGCAGTACTTGCTGTTATTGGGCACTGCTTTAGTATCTATCTTCTTGGTGAGGGTGGTAAAGGAGTGGCGACTGGATTTGGAGTTTTGCTTTATATGATTCCTTATGCTGCACTAGTTGGTTTGGCAGTTTGGGCTTTTAGTGCAAAAGTTTTGAAGATTTCATCACTTGCCTCACTTCTTGGATTGTTGGCTGTGGTGATTGCTTCATTTTTTCTCTACCCAAATATCGTGCATACCCCTATCGTTATTATCGCATTGATAATACTATACAAGCATAGTGAAAATATTTTTAGATTATTTAGTGGTGAGGAGGCAAAGGTCGTATGAGATCACATAAGATATATATAGAAGATTTAAGAGTTAAAGCAATTATCGGGATTTTGGAAAAAGAGCGAGAAAAAGAGCAAGAGATCGTTGCAAATGTAGTGATTGAGTATATAAGAGAGAATGATTACTTCATTAATTATGCACATGTTGTAGCCTTGATAGAGGAGAAGTTGATAGAGAAAAAATATGGACTTTTAGAAGATGCTATCAAAGATCTGATCTTGCATATCAAAGAGGATTATTTGCCAATCACAGCTATAAAGATGAAATTGTCAAAGCCTCAAATCATAGATAATTGTGTTGTGAGTGTTGAACTTTTTGAAAAATTTTAGGGTGTTCTTAATTTTTTTTTAAAAAAGTTTTAAAATAATATTAAAGATTGAGAATTTTTGTGATACAATTACTTACGAAAATTAATTCTATAGATAAAGGAAGATAATGAGAGTTCTCATTGTTGAAGATGAAATAACACTAAATAGAACTTTAGTGGAAGGGTTACAAGAGTATGGTTATCAGGCTGATAGTTCTGAGAATTTTAAAGATGCAGAGTATTATGCTGGGATTAGAAATTATGATTTAGTATTGACTGATTGGATGTTGCCTGATGGTGATGGAGTTGATCTAGTGACTAATATCAAGCAAAAATCTCCTAGAACTGCTTGTGTCGTTCTCTCTGCAAAAGATGATAAAGAGAGTGAGATTAGAGCTCTTAAAGCTGGAGCTGATGATTATATCAAGAAGCCTTTTGATTTTGATATCTTGATAGCTAGGATTGAGGCGAGACTGAGATTTGGTGGAACAAATGTGATAGAGATAGGTGATCTTATCATCGATCCTGATGAAGAGAAGATAACCTATAAGGGGCAGGATATTGAGCTTAAGGGTAAACCTTTTGAGGTATTAACTCACCTTGCTAGACATAGAGATCAGATTGTCTCTAAAGAGCAGCTCTTAGATGCCATATGGGAAGAGCCAGAACTTGTTACTCCAAATGTAATTGAGGTTGCTATCAATCAAATTAGGCAAAAGATGGATAAACCACTAAATATATCAACAATTGAGACGGTAAGAAGAAGAGGCTATAGATTTTGTTTTCCAAAAAGAGCATAAAGAGAAAATTTTTAATTCAGCTTATTATCGCATCGGCTACGCTGATAGCGATATTTGCTATTATATTGTATAACTATATTCGTATTTCGATGATCGATGATATCACTAAAAATTTGGCGACAAGTGCCAAAGAGTATATCGCACAAAATAAGTTTTCTGATCCTTTTTCGAAAAAAGATAGATCTTTGATTCAAAAATATGGTCAAGATAAGATCAGTGTCGTGATAGATACATCTAGAAATAGGGATATCTCATATGAGCAGACAAAAGTGGGCGATAAAGAGTACTTAAGTATTTATCATATATATGATAAGCCTAGAAGTTCGTATCTGAAGATACAAAGAGATATCACAAGTACGAAAGAGTTACTGAGTAAAATACTAAAGAGTATTATCATTAGTTCATTGTTGGCACTCTTTTTGATCTTGGCATATGCGATGTTCTTGTCAGAGACTCTTTTGTATCCGATTAAGGCGATTACAAGACGACTTAGTAGGATGAATGAGAGTTTCTTAGAGCAGATTGATCTTGAAAATATGCCAGATGAGTTTGTACCTCTTGGCGAGAGTGTAAATAAACTAATCGATAGAATACAAAACTTTGTAAAGTACCAAAAAGAGTTATTTATAGGTACCGCTCATGAGCTTAAGACTCCACTTGCAGTGATGAAAACCAAAAATGAAGTGACACTAATCAAAGATAGAGAACCAGAGAAATATAAAGATACACTTAGAATAAATAATCAATCTATTGATGAAATGAATAAGATGATAAGTTCTATATTAGAAGTGGGACGACAAGAGGGAGCTCAGTTTGAAAGACCTGTTGAAGTTGATCTTGTTCAATTTTTAAAGGATAAAAGTAAAGATTTTGCTCTTTTGGCAAAGGGAGATTCTAAGAGATTAGAGGTTGATTTGGAGCCGGAGAAGTACTGTATCATCTCTCAACCTACACTATTGACTCATATCTTGCAAAATTTTGTCCAAAATGCAATCAAATTTACTCCAGAGGGTGGAACAGTTAAGATAAAGAGTCGTCTAAATGGAGATGAATTTACAATCGAAATCCTTGATGAGGGTGATGGTATCGATGAGAGTAAAGATCTGTTTGCTCCATTTAAGAGAGAGGGCGATAAGGCTGGTGCAGGATTGGGACTATTTTTGGCTAAAGGTGCGGCAGATGCGATTGGTGCTGAGATATCTTTGAAAAATAGAAAAGATGGCAAGGGTGCTGTGGCAAAGATAGTCTTAAACTCAAAAAATTACTGTCCACTAGATGATGATCTAGAGAATATGAAGATTTCCATTTTCTCTCCTTTTAAGAGAAAATAGAGAAAGATGGCTCTAAAGATATTAGATGAGTGTATCGCTTGTGATGCATGTTATCAACCGTGTCCCACGGAGTCGATAATACCAGATGATCCTATCTATAGGATAGATTTTGATAGTTGTACTGAGTGTGTAGGCTATGCCAAAGAGCCTACATGTGTAGTTGCCTGTCCTGTTGATTGTATCATTGTCGATGAAGAACATCCCCTAAAAGAGAAAGATCATGGCTAAGAAAACGGCAATTATTGATATAGGCTCAAACTCGATCTCGCTAGTAGTATATTTAAAAAGTTCAAGATTTGCTTTTACTTTGATAAACAAATCAAGAGCAGGGGTGAGGATAGGAGAGGGTGCCTATGAGCATGGTGGAGTATTACAAGAAGAGGCTATGAATAGAGCATTTATAGCTCTAAAAGATCTTATGAAAATCAGCTCCTCACTTAAGTGCCAAAAGGTTTTGACTGTCGCTACTTCTGCTTTGAGAGATGCTCCAAATAGATCAGTCTTTTTAAATAGAGTAAAAAAAGAGTTAAATCTTTCCCTTAAAGTGATTGATGGGAAAAAAGAGGCATATTTTGGTGGTGTTGCTGCACTTAATTTGCTGTTTGAATTAGACTCTTTTGTGAGTGTGGATATTGGTGGAGGTTCGACAGAGTTTGCCAAAGTGGAAAATGGTGTAATTGTTGATACTTACTCACTAAATCTAGGAACAGTCCGATTAAAAGAGCTCTTTTTTGATAAAAATGTAGAGATAAAAAAAGTAGAATCTTTTATTGATGAGGTTTTAGAGGAGCTTCCTAGTAGATTTAGGGCAGAGACGATTGTAGGAATTGGTGGAACACTAAGGGCTTTGTCTAAGTCAATTATGCATATGCAAGATTATCCTATAGAGTCACTTCATGGATTTGAATATAGAGTCAAAGATCACATAAAATTTATAAAATCGATTCCTAGTATGAGTGATAAGGAGTTAAAAAAGGTTGAAATACCTTCAAATCGTATCGATACTATCAGAGAAGGTGTTGCGATATTTTACAGGATCTTAAAAAGATTTGAGAGCAAAAGAGTGATTGCTAGTAAAGCAGGTGTTAGAGAAGGGGTATATTTGAGTGATATTTTAAGAACTACTCATCATAAGTTTCCTCATAATTTTAATGTCAGTATAAGATCACTCATAGATCAATTTGCACTAAATCCAAAAAATTGCTCATATGTCCAAAGATTGGCACATGATCTTTTTGATGTATTAAAACCTCTTCATAACTGTAAAGAAAAATACAAAAAGCTCATAGGATATAGTGCTAAATTATCACCGATTAACAGTAGGTTAAATATCTACTCAAATAGTGGTAATAGTTTTTATCTATTTTTGGAGTATTTAAACTTTGGTTTTAAACATGAAGAGAAGTTGTTGATAGCACTCTTGTTAAATATCTCCTATAAGCAGAAAAAAAGAGCAAATGAGTATAAAAGGTATAAAGAGTTACTGCCTGAACAGGATACATTTACTTGGTTGTTTTATATCTTGGCTATAGTAAGGGCAATTAATGCAAACAGACATATTCAAAAGGTCTCTTTTGCTTTAGTTAATGATAAGAGTTTAGAGATTTATATGGAGGATGATTCTATACTGACAAGACAGAAGTTGCAGAAGTTAGAATTACCTTTTGAGGTAACTCTAAAACTTTCTTCCTAAGTTAAATTCTATCTTATGTAATCTATCATCATCATGTTTATCTACTGGTTTTGTCCATAAGATTTGGATAGGTACACCAAGTGGAGATTTTGGCCACTCTATACCACCACCATAAGATGATCTTTTGATATCATCAAATGAATCCTCACCTGTATAACCAGTATCAAAGAATGCCACACCTCTAAGCCCCATAGATTTAACCAAAGGTACACTAGCTTCTATCGTTGCAGTTGCTAACTTTGTAGCACCCTTTAAGTTACCATCTTTATCTTTTGGTGCCAACCAGCCATACTTGTACCCTCTAACAGTTCCGTAACCACCCATGTATAGTTTTTCATTCAAAGGGATGAAACCTTTATCATCCATAGAACTAACTCTAAGTTTTCCTCTAATGATAAGATCATAATCGATCTCATCTTCAAATCCATGGAAAAACTTTAAAACACCATTGTGTTTTAAAAATTTGGAATCTCCTCCAATACCTGCATACTCTAGAGAGTAACTAGCATAGATACCGTGTCTTGGAAGATAGTAATCATCAGTGTTGTTGTATGTGATAGATGGGATAATTGAACTCTTTTTAAAACGACCCTCTTGGTAGAAAATATCATTTTTAAGTGTTTCATTAACATCTTTTAACTCAGTATCTTCATAAAGATAGGTTAGAGATAGGTGTAAATTTCTTCCTATTTTTCTTCCTAGTCCCAAACTTCCACCAAATGATTTCTCTTTATAGTTGATATAGTCATATTCATTTCTATATATATTACCACTGAGGCTGTATAGGGAGTCAAAGAGTCTTGGGTTGTTAAAGTTGATACTTCCCTTTAATCTTTTTTGTGAGTAATCGATGGTAGTTCCTAGTTCTATACCGCTTCCTAAGAAGTTTCTATCACTAATACCTGCATTTACACCAAGCCCATCATAACCATCACTATATGTGATACCACCCATGATACTACCAGTACTTGCTTCATCAACTTTTACAAGAAGATCCATCTTCGCAGGAGCTACTTGTTTTGGGATGATTTGGACATTGTTGAAGTATCCTGTTCTTTTTAGGGCATTAAGAGAATCTACAAGATCACTTCTTGTAAACTTTTCACCCTCAGATAGATAGAGTTCTCTTCTTATTACACTATCTTGAGTTCTATTGTTACCAGAAATTGTGATATTGTTTACATATACCTTTTCATTTGGTTGAACTTTATAGACTACATTTACTGTATGGTTAGCTTTGTCTGGTTGTACATCTGGAACAATTGATGCAAATGCAAATCCTTTATCTGATACAGCTTTTTGAATTTTAGAGATATCGTTTCTTAGTTTTGTTACATCAAAGGTTTTGTTTGGTTTTAATTTGAATTTCTCTTTTAACTCTTTGATATTGACAACAGAGGGATCAATTTGTACATCTACATTTGAAACAGTGTATGGTTCTCCCTCTTCGACTTTATATGTAAGTTCAGCAGAGTAGTCAGAAAAGTTTGTTTTTAAGTATGGAGGATAGACTTTAGCATCTAAGAAGCCGTGTTTTAGATAAAACTCTTTGATTCTTTGAGCATCAAACTTTAATTGATCTGCTTTTAGTTTACCATCATCTCTACCATAAAACCAACCGGCAAATTGTCGTTGTCTGTTTGCTAGTGAATCTTTTATATCATCGTAGCTAAAGTGTTTTGCACCGATTAAATTTACCTTTTTGATATATACAGGTTCACCTTTGTTGACTAGAACTTTTGTCTCAACACTTCCTGGATTTACCTCTTGCTGTACCACTTCAACACTTGAGTCAAAATATCCTTGAGATTGGAGATTTTTAGTGATGTTCTCTTTTATGGTTTTGGCTTTTGTCTCATCATACATATCACCTTTTTTTAAGTTGGCGAGTTTTAGGGTTTGTTCCTTTTTATCATCTGATAAACCTTCAAGATTTACTCTTGCAATGACTGGTTTTTCTTTTACATGATAGATCAAGACACCATTTTGTTCATCCACCCAAATATCATTAAAATATTTTTGGGCATATAATCTTTTAATACTCTGATCTACTCTTAGCTCATCTAACTGTTCACCTTTTTTGATACCTATGATCTCTTTGGCGATATCCGGAGATATGTGCACTAGACCGTCAAATTTGATATCTTTGATAGTTTGTGATTGAATTGACAAAGCCAATATGGAAGATAAAAAGATACTTTTTTTCATAAAGTTAACCTTATATTATAGTTTGATAAGATACCATAATATCATATTAATCTTATTATATAGTAAATAAAAGTAGGTAAGTGATGAAGGTTGGGATTGTAGGATTGGGCTTGATGGGAGGGTCATTTGCTATGGCTCTTAAAGAGAGTGGTTTGGATGTGGAAATTTTAGGATTTGACCACAATAAATCCAATATGAAAGAGGCTAAAGAAATTGGATTTGTAGATAAGATAGCAAGCTTTGAAGAGATAAAAAGTGCTGATCTAATCATTCTAGCAATTCCTGTGAGTGCTATCATAGAGTATTTAAATAATTTAAACTCTCTGCGAGAAGATCAGACTATCATTGATCTAGGAAGTACCAAGGGTTTAATCATAGAAAACTGTCCCAAAGAGATTCGAAAAAATTTAGTAGCAGTTCATCCGATGGCTGGTACTGAAAAATCTGGTCCTAATGCTGCCATAAGTTCTCTGTACAAAGATAAGGTAGTTGTTTTTTGTGATTTTGAAGATAGTGGTCTTTTGCAACAAAAACTAGCCCAAAAAATCTTTAATTCATTGAAAATGAAGATAGTCTATATGGATGCAAATGAGCATGATAGACATGCCTCTTATATCTCTCATCTTCCTCATGCTATGAGTTTTGCCTTGGCAAATACTGTGCTTTCTCAAGAAGATCCACAAAGTATTTTAGCACTTGCTGGTGGAGGCTTTAAGGATGTGAGTAGAATTGCCAAATCATCACCTGCTATGTGGACTGATATTTTCAAACAAAATAGAGTCCATCTTTTAGAGTCAATTGATGATTTTGAAAATGAGCTTAAGAGGGTTAAAGATATGATAAAGAAGGAGCGTTGGGAAGAGTTGTATGAGTGGATTAGTAGTGCAAATAAATTGCACAAAATCCTATGAATTTAACTTGATAAAATCAAATAGCAACTCTTTTGGCAAGGCTTCACTAAATAGGTATCCTTGCATAAGCTTGCAACCTCTTTCTTTTAGAAATTTCATCTGCTCTTTTGTCTCAACACCTTCTGCAACTATATCTAGCTTTAGCTGTTTTGCTAGAGTGATTATCATCTGCGTTATGATAACATCATCAGCATCATGGGGAATATCATCGATAAAAGATTTGTCAATCTTTAACTTTGAAACTGAGAGTTTTTTTAATCTTGATAGTGAAGAGTATCCTGTTCCAAAGTCATCTATTGCTGTATCAATACCTAACTCTTTTAAGTTTGCAATTGTCTTATCTGTCTCTTCAATATTATCCATCAAAAAGCTTTCAGTTACTTCAAGTTCAAGCTGTTTAGGATCTATATTTGTCTCTTTTACTATCGTTTTTACAGTCTGCTCCAAATGGTTTTGACTTAACTGTTTGGATGAGATGTTTACAGCAATTTTTTGTTTAAATCCAGCATTTTCAAGCTCTTTTATCTGTTTACAAACTGCCTTGATGATATATTTTCCTATCTTTACCATCAAACCACCATCTTCAGCAAGAGGTATAAAGTGATCTGGAGTTATTATCCCAAATTTAGGGTGTTCCCAGCGAATTAGTGCTTCAAATGAGACAACCCTTTTCTCCTCTACATCAAAGATTGGTTGATAGTAGATCTGTAGTTCATCTTTATCGATAGCACTTCTTAGGTTGTTTGTCAGTTCAAGTTTTTCACTTGCATCTGAGGTCATATCCTCTGTGAAGTATCGATAGACATTTTTACCCTCATGTTTTGCTTTATACATAGCAAGGTCGGCATTTTTTATCAATTGTTCAATTTGAGGTGCATCATCTGGAAAGATAGATATACCAACACTAGCACCGATATAGCCCATCTCATTTTTTAGTTTGATAGGAGTTGATAGTGCATCGATTATCTTTTGAGCAACGATTGAAGGGTAGGTGACATCTTTGATATCATCTAGGATGATTGTAAATTCATCTCCTCCAAGTCTTGATACGACATCTTCAGCTCTTAGAATTGCTTTTACTCTTTTTGCTACCTCTTGAAGTAACAAGTCACCATAATCGTGTCCTAGTGTGTCATTTATCATCTTAAAGTTATCAAGATCGATAAACATCAGGGCTATTTTACTTTTATTTCTATTTGCTTTTGAGATCATAGCCTCAAGAGAGTTGTGAAACATCGTTCTATTTGGAAGAGAAGTAAGGGTGTCATAGTGAGCTAATCTGTTTAGCTTGTCTTGCACTTTCTTTTGTGGTGTGATATCAGAGTAGATACCACCTATTAGATGTTTGTCATCTTTGTTTATTAGAAACTTGTGAACATTGAAGTATTTGGTAGTTCCCTCTTTTGTATTGAATTTATGTTCGATAAGATCAGCACCATGACTTAGTACTCTTTTGTCACTTTCGATAAGAATTTCTCTATCATCGCTTGTAAATAGTTCGTGAAAGTTTAATCCCTCTAAGGATTCTTTATCAAAGAGTTTGTTTAAGTAGGTATTTGAAAATATAAAATCACCCTTTTCATCTCTGATAAATGCACCAGCAGGTAGGTTGTTCATAAATAGAGTAAATTGCTCTTGTGACTCTTTTAGAGCTATTTGAGCCTCTTTTATATCTGTTATATCTTTGATAAAACCTGTCATTTTAACAGGTCTGTTTTTCTCATCAAAACTAGCCTGTCCACTTATGGCAACCCATCTAGTTTTGCCTTGAACTTTTATTCTGTGTTCTTGTTTGAAACTATCTATCTGTTTGCTTAGATAACTCTCTAACTCTTTTAGAACTTTGCTCTTATCTCTTGGATCAATTCTTTCTATCCAAGTCTCTATTTGAGGTCTTACATTAGCAGATTCTATCCCTAAGATTTCTTTAAATCTGTTTGAAAAGTTAGCCTCTTTTTTGAGTATATCCCAATCCCAAAGACCCTCATTTGATGAGAGTGATGCTATCTCATATTTTTCTTTTAGAGAGTGGAGCATATTTTTGGCTTTTACCTGATCTGTGATATCCACTATAACTCCAAGAGTTCCCTCATCTACTTCTATGATATAAGTGTATGTATCTATCTCTTTATCTAATTCATTTTTTACTTTTAGGTTAAATTTCTTTTGATTTGTTGTATTTAAACTAGATATGGCATCAAGTATCTTTTTTGAGTTTTGACCTGCAAAGCGATCAAATGCTTCATTTGTGATGAAGTTTTTGTTATCACTTTTTTTGTAGAACATAGGCAGTGGAAATTGTTCTATCAAGCTCTCAAGTAATGTATGTTTCTTATCTTTTTGTGCAAATAGCATTCTATATCCTCGAATAAATTTTAACTAGTTTGAGTTTTATTTTCATAATATCGGCTAATTTAAAATAAAATGAAATGGCAAGATAACTTTGTGTAAAATTGTACAGGTTTTAAGTAAATTTAGGGGAAAAAATGGGAGAGACAAGCTTTACACATCTGCATCTACATACCGAGTATTCGCTACTTGATGGAGCAAACAAGATAAAAGATTTAGCCAAAAGAGTCAAAGAGCTTGGTATGGATTCAGTGGCGATAACAGATCACGGAAATATGTTTGGTGCGATAGATTTTTATACTACTATGAGAAAAGAGGGTATCAAGCCAATTATTGGGATGGAAGCTTATATCCACAATCAAGATGACTTAAGTGATAAAACCACAAAGCAGAGATTTCACCTGTGTCTATATGCCAAAAATGAAGTTGGTTATAAAAATTTGATGTATTTAAGCTCTATGAGTTATCTAAAAGGGTTTTATTACTATCCAAGGATCAATAAAAAACTTCTAAGAGAAAGAAGTGAAGGGCTTATCTGTTCGGCTGCTTGTCTTCAAGGAGAGATCAACTGGCATTTAAATTTGGCAAATGAGAGAAACAAAAAATTTGGTGCAGGAGGATATGAGAGAGCTAAAGAGATAGCTTTAGAGTATAAAGAGATATTTGGTGATGATTTTTATCTTGAATTGATGCGTCACGGTATCGGTGATCAGCACTACATAGATGAGCAGATTATTAAACTCTCCCAAGAGACAGGTATCAAAATAATAGCAACAAATGATACTCACTATCCAAGCCAAGAGTATGCCGAGGCTCATGAAGCATTTATGTGTATTGCTATGAATAAGGAGTATGACGACCCAAATAGACTAAGACACTCAGTGCATGAGTTTTTTGTAAAATCTCCACAACAGATGCTTGATCTTTTTTCTGATATACCAGAAGCTGTTGCTAATACTCAAGAGATAGCAAACAAGTGCAATCTTGAGATCAAGCTTGGAAATCCAACACCACCAAACTTCAAGTTTGTCAAAGAGTATGCCATCAATGACGGAGTGCCAGAGCTTGATAATGATGCAGACTATTTTATCTATAAATGCAAAGAGGGATTAAAAGAGAGATTAAAACATATAGACGAAGATGAGCATCAAAGGTATTGGGATAGATTAGATTATGAGATGGATATCATCAACAGTATGAATTTCCCAGGATATATGCTCATCGTTTGGGAGTTTATCGAGTATGCTAAGAAAAATGGGGTACCGGTGGGACCTGGCCGTGGATCGGCAGCTGGTAGTTTGGTCGCATATTCATTGAAAATCACAGATATCGATCCTCTAAAATATAACCTTCTTTTTGAGAGATTTCTAAATCCTGAAAGAGTCAGTATGCCAGATATCGATATCGACTTTTGCCAACAAAGACGGGGGGAAGTGATAGATTATGTGGTACAAAAGTATGGTAGAAACAATGTAGCACAAGTTATCACATTTGGTAAACTTTTGGCAAAAGGAGTTATCAGAGATGTCGCTAGAGTGATGGCGATGCCTTATGCTCAGGCAGACCAAATGGCAAAGCTCATCCCTGATGAGTTAGGTATCACTTTAGAAGTGGCATTTGAGAAAGAGCCAAAGATAAAAGAGTTGATTGAGTCTGATCCACTTGCAAAAAGAGTGTGGGAGTTCTCTTTAGCACTTGAGGGATTAAATAGAAACTCTGGTATGCATGCTGCTGGTGTGGTTCTTAGCAATGAAGAGCTTTGGCATAAGGCACCTCTTTATAAACCATCAGGCGAAAATGCTCAGTATGTGACACAATACTCACTAAAATATCTTGAAGATGTTGATCTAATCAAGTTTGACTTTTTGGGATTAAAAACTCTAACAGTTATCGATGATGCGATTAAGTTGATTGAGAAGAATCACAATAAAAAGATAGACTTTCAACAGATAGATTTTAATGACAAGAAGGTCTATGATCTTATCCAAAGTGGACACACCATTGGACTCTTCCAGATAGAATCTGATGGAATGCAATCACTAAATGAGAGGTTAAGTCCAACAAACTTTGAAGATATCATCGCGGTCTTGGCTCTATATAGACCAGGCCCTATGGAATCAGGAATGCTTGATGATTTTATCGAGAGGAAGCATGGAAGAGCAAAAATTACTTATATGTTCCCTGAGCTTGAGCCTATTTTAAAACCTACCTATGGGGTAATCGTATATCAAGAGCAGGTTATGCAGATAGTGCAAACTATTGGTGGATTTACCCTTGGTGGAGCCGATGTGGTAAGACGGGCGATGGGTAAAAAGATCAAAGAGGAGATGGATAGACTAAAGGGCGAGTTTGCCGATGGAGCTTCTAAAAAAGGCTTTGATAGAGAAAAAGCTGAAGAACTCTTTGATCTAATCGTAAAATTTGCCGGATATGGATTTAATAAATCTCACTCTGCTGCATATGCGATGGTTACATTTGAGACTTCATATCTAAAGGCTTATTATCCGGCTGAATTTATGTCTGCACTACTAACAAGTGAAGCTGACAATACAGACAAAATAGTCAAGTATGTAGATGAGGTTAAAAGACTTGGGATTGATCTTTTGCCTCCATCAATCACTCACTCTCAAATCTCTTTTGCTCCTAGCCACGATGAAGAGAGCGATGCTATTTTATTTGGTTTGGGAGCTATTAAGGGAGTTGGTAGCAAGGCGATAGAGTCTATTTTGGAGGCTAGAGAAGAAAAAGAGTTTGAAGATTTGAGTGATTTTGTAGCAAGGATAGATAGTTCTAAAGTAAACAAAAGAGTGCTTGAAGCTTTGATAAAAAGTGGTGCCATGGATAGCTTTGGGTATTCTCGTAGAGCTATGTTAGATCAGATAGAGAAGATTGTTACAGTTGCAGGTGAAGTAAATAGAGCTAAAAAGATGGCAGAAAATTCTCTTTTTGGTGAAGATAGTGAGCTTACAAATATCAAAGTTGAGATTGATAACCTTGAGGAGTATGATAAGAAGGTGATTTTGGAGCTTGAAAAAGAGACTCTTGGCTTTTATGTAAGTGGTCATCCTCTTGATGAGTTTAGAGAAGAGATTGATGCTATAAAATATACACTCTCAAGTGAAATAGACACACTTGCAGATGGAACGAAGACTCTTTTTATCGGTAAGGTTGAGAGTGTGACAACCAAGATCAGTAAAAAGGGTAATAAGTTTGGAATTGTCAATCTCATGGACTTTCACGGCAATATAGAGATGATGATCTTTGAGAGAATGATGGTTCAACTAGCCATGATGGATCAAAACAGACCTGTTGTATTTAAGGTGACTATTAGTAAAGATGACAGGGGACATAGCATAAAGGTAAATAAGATATTGGCATTAGAAGAGGCTAAAAAAGAGAAGATTGAGATCAAAAAAGAGGTGATTGAGGAGAAGCCAAAGTCTCCGATTTTTGTAAAAATCGAGTTAAGAGATGAGTTGAATGTTTTAGATGAGCTTCATCAACTCATCATGAAGTATCCCGGCCGTTCACCTCTTAAACTGATACTTTCGTCAAAACTTCAAGATGTCATCATCGAGTCTAAGATTTGGGTTAGTGAAAATATCGTGGAAGAACTTGAAAAAATCACATCTTTGAAGGTGGCTGTTTAAGATTAAATATAAGTTTTACTTCTATATTAATAAAAATTAATCATATTTAAGAAAGTTACTTTATGCGATAATTGTGGTCAATTTAAATTAACATAGGAGGCATTATGTCAAAGAAACTCTCTTTAACCAGTAAGGTTCTTATTGGTATGGCACTTGGTATCATCGTCGGTTTAGCTATTAATCTACTTGGCTTAAATGCAGAAGGCTCGTGGATAAATACCTATATCGTCAATGGTCTTTTTAATATCGTAGGTAAGATGTTTGTTACCGCACTTAAGATGCTTGTTGTGCCATTGGTGCTATTTTCTTTAATAACTGGTGTTTTAGGTATCGGTGATATTAGAGAACTGGGAAAAGTTGGTGCTAAGTCGTTTGTCTTGTATCTACTTACTACTGCTATAGCTATTGCCTTAGCTATCACTTTGGCTGCTGGAATTGGTATAGGTGAGGGTGTTCATCTAACTAGTGCTGCTACATTTACGGGGAAAGAGGCTCCTCCTCTTAGTTCTGTACTTATCAATATCATACCAAGTAATGTTATTGATGCTATGGCAAAAGGTAGTATGCTTCAAATTATCTTTTTCTCTATAATGCTGGGAATTTCGATATTGATGGTTGGTAAGAAGGCAAAGCCTTTAGTAGATTTGATAGAGATTGCAAATGAGATTATGATGAAAATGGTAAATATTATCATGGCTATTGCACCTTATGCAGTGTTTGCACTTTTGGCAAAAGCATTTGCAAATCTTGGATTGGGTCTGCTTCAAGATCTAGCCGGTTATGTTCTTGTCTTGATTGGTGCTTTGATGATACATCTATTTGTAACATTGATGATTATACTAAAAGTCTTTTCTGGAAAAAGTCCTGCAATGTTTCTTAAAAAAGCAAGAGAGATGCAGATATTTGCATTTTCGACCTCTAGTTCAAATGCGACAATCCCAGTAACTCTAAGAGTAGTAACTAAAAAGCTGGGTGTAGATAACTCAGTAGCATCATTTACTGTACCTTTTGGTGCAACGATAAATATGGATGGAACGGCTATCATGCAAGGTGTTGCGACTGTTTTTATCGCAAATGCTTATGGTGTGCATTTAGGACTTACTGGTTATTTGACAGTTATTTTAATGTCTGTTTTAGCTTCGATTGGAACTGCTGGAGTTCCAGGTGTGGGTCTTATAATGTTATCTATGGTCTTTGCTCAAGTTGGTTTACCGATAGAGGGAATTGGACTAATCTTAGGAGTTGATAGATTGCTAGATATGATTAGAACAGCTGTGAATGTCTCTGGTGATGCTGTTGTTTCTGTGATAGTAGGAAAAAGTGAGAAAAAGCTTAATGAGAGGATTTATGATGACCCAGATGCAGGTATTATCACTGACGAAGAGTTAGATATATCTGATGAGGTAGAAAAGGAATTTTCCGAAGAGATAAATAGACTAAGTCATAAGTAAAGATAAAAAGGAGTTTGATTTGAAGAAGATATTATTATTAACAACATTTGCTGCGACTTTAGTCTATGCAGATAGTTTGAGTGAGGCCCTAAAAAATGGGGTCTATTCTACAAAAGCTAGAGTCTTTTACTTTGATAGAAGTTTTGATAAGAGTGGGGTAGATGATGCTAGAGCTTTGACTGCTGGTGGTATTATGAAGTATGAGAGTGCTTCATATTATGGATTAAAAGCTGGTTTTGCTTACTATGGAAGTCATAGATTGGGATCTATCTTTAGTAAAGAGGAGGGGAAAGGTACTAGTATCTTAGGCAGAAGTGGTGAGAATCTGAGCTTTTTGGGTGAGGCTTACTTGGAGTATTGTCTTTATTGTGCAGTAGAGGGGCTTACAAATACTACTATAAAAGTAGGTCGTCAACAGCTTGCAACTCCTCTTATCCAAAACCATGATCTTAGAATTTTACCTTCAGTTTATGAAGCGGCGATTATCAAAAATGAGGATATTTTAGATACACAGCTAGAACTTGGATATGTAAAAAGATATACAGGATTTACTTCAAAAGATAATAGATTTAATGACTATAATCAAAAGTGGGGTAAAGATGGTCTTGCATATGTGAGTGTTAAAAATAGTACAATTGCAAACTTGAGTATCCGTGCACAGTATGTAAAAGCTCTTAGTGATGAGGATAAATTGGGAAATCTTGTAAAGGTTGATGATTATCGCTATATTGATGCAAAGTATGCATTGCCGTTTGGAAATAAGAGTTATATCAAAGCTCAATATGGTGGCAATGCCTATAATATAGGTGATGATTCAACAATGTATGGTGTAAAGATGGGGACTACTTTAGGTATGTTTGATTTTGCACTCTTGTATGATAAAGTAAATGACAATGAGTTCAAGGCAGTCGAATCTGGTCCTATGTATTCTGATTGGCAGCAAGGTTATGGTAATTATGAACCAAGTGAAGCCTTTGGTGGACAGATCATCGCACACCCATTTTCTGGTATGAGTTTTAAGGTCGGATATGTTGATGTTAAAGCTGATGAGGGATTTGTCAGAGATGATTTTACTGAGATGAATATCGATGCAAAGTATAAGATCAATGATATTTCAAAACTAAGAGTAAGGTACTCTAAAAAGGATCAAACAGATAGCTCTGATCGTGAAGACAGGGATGATTTTAGGATTATTTATTATTTAAATTTTTAACTGATACAATGCTCGAATGAGATTTATTAGATTATTGATTTTGTTTTTGGCAATCTTTGCCATACCTTTTGCTTATGTCATCTATGACAGGACTCTTCATAAGAGTGAGATAAGTATAGCCACCGGAGGAAAATCTGGTGGTTATTATGCTACTGCACTCAAATATAAAAAAATTCTTAAAAATTATGGTATTGATCTAAAGTTGATTACTACCAATGGATCTATAGATGCTCAAAATAGACTGATAAATTCCAAGGTTGATTATGCATTTGTTCAGGGTGGAACGCAGATCAAAGATAGAGGTATTAAAGCCTTGGCAAACATAGCATATGAGCCAATATGGGTATTTGTTCGAGATAAAAATATAAGTAAATTAAATCAACTCTTTAAGAAGAGAGTGGCAGTTGGAAAGATAGGTAGTGGAGTGTGGCCAGTTGCTAAAAATTTGCTAAATGAGCTTGGTATTGATGAAAACAATACAAAACTTTTACATCTATCAAACAGTGATGCAGCAAAGAAACTTCAAGAAGCTAAAATTGATGCTATGTTTTATGTGGCATCGCCAAATGCAAAGATAGTAAAAGAGCTTCTTTTAGATGATAATATATCGCTACTAAATTTTCAGGATGCAAACACATTTAGACAATATTTTTTAAAAAAGAGTCAAGATTTTCAAATACTTAAATTATTTGAGTCTAGTTTTGATCTTAAAGAGCATAGTCCAAAAGATGATCATACTCTGCTTGCAAAGCATACGATTTTGGCGACTAAGAGTGCATCAGATGATATGACTAGACTTATGATGAAAGTAGTTGATGAGGTTCACAAAGGGGCTGGAATATTTCATAAAGAGGGAACTTTCCCAAATAGTTCAATGTTGCCATTTCCTCAAGATGATGCGGCAAGAGAGTATTTTTCTCAAAAGAGTCATTTTTATGAGGAGCATTTTGATTATTGGACTGCTCAGAGTTTGAATAGGCTTCATGATTTTGTACTTTTGTATATTTTGCCTATCTTGACAATTTTTGCATTTTTTGTAGAGGTTATTATGCCAACTATCGAGTGGATTCATCGTAAAAAGATAATCAAATGGTATGATAAGATCAATGCTCTTGATACTGGGATAGAGCATTTGAGTGTGGAAGAGGCTAAAAAGAAAAAGGCAATTTTGGAAGATATTTTGCATGAGGTTAGAAACCAAGATGATATTCCCCCTTCTCATATGGAAGAGTTTTACTCACTCCAAAATCAAATCGCAAATATCTTAAACGATCTTCAAAAACAGATTGATGGAGAATAACAAAGTATTTGAATTAATCTTTTAGTATGGAGTGAGTGATCTCCTCTAAAAGCACAGTTGCATATGAACCTTTTGGGAGTGAAAAGCTAAGCTCTGCCCAAGCCTCCTCTGGCCTTATTTTAACTTCAAGATCATCTGCCCAAATCCAAGCAAATCTTCTTGCCCCATTCATCTGATCCAAAAACTCTTCAGCCTCTTTTGTGATATCTTTTTCAAAATTTCCAGCGATTGCTGTTGCATTTTTTGCTTTTTTACCTGCTAGTAGGCCAGTTATCGTGATATCTTTATTTAAAAATCTTTTACTCTCCTCTTCTAAATCTTCACAAAGAAAGATCTTTCCATATGGATAGTGGTGGCATAGATCACCAGGAAGCATTTTAAAAAAGTGTTCTTGTTTATGTATTAGTTTAATAAACTCTTTTGGAAAGTTAAATACTTGATCTAACTCATCTATATTAAAAGAAGCAAACAGTTTTGATATCTCAACTCTTTTTGCAAGCCATAGATTAAAGAGGTGGCTTTGATAGGCTGATATGAAGAACTTTTTCATCTTTTTATCTTTTGCTTTTATCTCTCCTGTTAGAATCTTTTTGGCATAATCAAAGTTATCACCATCTTTACCAAATCGTTGATAACCAAAATAGTTTGGAAAACCTGATCTTTTGATTATTTTGACTACATTTTCTAACTTTTTTGCATTTGTTGGATTTACTTTTTTTAGTCTTATGAAGAATCGATTTCCTTTTAGATGTCCGATTTTTATCTTATTGTTGTGGTAAGTAGATTCAATGATCTTGATCTTTGGATGGGAGAAATTTTCTACCTTTTTTTCATAAGTTTTGGGTAGTGAGATGTATTGGGTTGTCATTCCATCTTTGTCTTTTAGACCGGCATAGCCAAACTCTCTTTGCTTTATTCCTATAAATGAACTAAGCTCTTTTAACATTTGCCAAGTTGTCAAATCTCTTTTTCTAATGTGCAGTATGAGATGTTCTCCATCACCACTAAAAGGGTATAGTGGTATCTCATTTACTACGAAATCTTTTGAGTTTTTGGTAAAACATAGATCAATAGGGGTGTGATTTAGAAAAAAGAGTCTATTCAAAGTGATGCTCCTTGCAGATTGTATTATACTCGCCAGTCGTTGCTTTTGCAAAAAAAGTTACTTTAGTATCTGTTTCTTTAGCGATATATTCTATCATTTTTTTATCTTTTTTGTCACATGCAAAGAGTATTTCGTACTCTTCTCCAGAACAGAGCTCCAATTCACTAAGAGAGCAGGTAAATTCAAATCCAATATCATTTAGTTTGGATAGTCGTGAAAGATCCTTGCTTAGTCCATCTGAGATATCCATCGTAGCCTTTATGTAGGGTGATGCTTGAAAAACAAACTCTTTTCTTAAAGTCGGTTTTATTAGCTTTGAGTTTGGTGGAATCTTCTCTCCTTTGAGTGCTGCTTGTAAATCTTTTGCAACGGATCCTAGACTTCCTGTGAATCCTATCAAATCACCAGTTTGGATAGTTTTTCTGTAAATTGGTTTTTTTGAACTTGAGATGATTGTGATTGAGATATCAAGCTTATCTCCTGCTACTGTATCTCCTCCTATGATGGTGCATGAAAACTCATCAGAGGCTTTTAAAAAACCGTTTGAGAGCTCTTTTAGTTGATCTTTTGTGAAGCTTGAGGGGATTTTGATACTTAAGAGGGCATATTTTGGTTTTGCATTCATTGCAATTGCATCGGATATATTGACTATCATACTTTTGTATGCGATTTGCTCCAAGCTCATCCATGATCTTTTAAAATGTATATCTTCGCAGAATAGATCAGAGGAGTAGATAAGACCATCTACCACAGAAGCATCATCGCCGATAAATTTATTCTCAAAAAGTGAGATGAAATATGACTCTTTATCCATTAGGCTATATTAACCAAAAATTGTTATGATTGTGCAAAAAGAAGGGGATGAGAGTGGAAAAGGCATTAAAGATATTTATAGATGATCTATTAAGAGATGATTTTTATGCTGCACATGAGGATTTAGAACACTATTGGCATACAATCAGAAAGACAGACCACCCACTAAAAAATCTCTGCAAAGGTTTTATCAATGGAGCAACGGCTTTTGAGCTCGTAAAAAGGGGAAATATTGATGGTGCAAAAAGACTTTGGGGTACTTATGAAAAGTACTTGGTATTGATGGAAAAAGGGATAGAAAATTATGAGCTTTTTGTAGAGGCTGATCTCATACTTCAAGGGTTAAAGAAGCAGAGACTTTAATATCTGCTTCTTTGTAAAAGTTGATAATTGTAACAGCCAGTTTCGCTTCCACTCATACAAGCTTTATAGAACAATTTCTTTGCTTTATAGATGTTTTTAGGGACTCCCTTTCCTTTTGTGTATAAAACTCCAAGAGCATTATATCCTTGAGGATAACCTAGTGCTATTGATCTTTTGTAGCGTTTGATTGCATTGCAGTAGTTGTAATTGTCTGTTGTAGAGTCACTACAGTTTGAAAATGAATATAGTGCTTGAACTGCAGTGCAAGAACTCGTACTCCTTTCTCTTTGCCAAGCGTTCTCATATGCATATCCTGTGTCATAACAAGACTTTGCATTACCTCTGTCACACATCTTTGACTTGCAAGTTAGTGTATTTGCACTCAAAGTTGTGCTAGTGAATATAAAAACTGATGTTAATATAATTTTTTTCATATGCTTTCCTAAAAATAACTTTAATATTTCTTAAAATCGTAAATTATATGCTTTAGATTATAGTTTGAGAGTAAATTCTAGAATTTGCTCTAGGAGAGTGAAAAAAAGTAACAGTAGATAAGTTATTACTTTTCTTAATAGTTGTATTTTTGTAAATTTTCAGCAATTTAATACTATAATATCCTGACAATTTATAAATTTTTTCAAAGGACACTGTTTATGGGTATTGCGATTCATCAATATGATGCTGTCATTGTGGGTGCCGGACTAGCAGGTCTTGCAGCAGCAAGAGAGCTAAAGAAAGCAGGTAAAAATGTCGTAGTTATTACAAAACTACACCCTCTTAGGAGTCACTCTGGTGCTGCTCAAGGTGGTATAAATGCGGCTTTTTCAAAAGAAGATAGCATAGAAGCACATGAGTTTGATACAGTTAAGGGAAGTGACTATTTAGCAGATCAAGATGCTGTTGAGTTTATGTGTAACACTGCTCCTGAGCTTGTTAGATGGTTTGAGCATATGGGTGCTGTATTTAGTAGAAATGAAGATGGTACGATTGCTCAAAGACCATTTGGTGGGCAGTCACATCCAAGAGCTTGTTTTGCCAAGGATAGAACAGGTTTGACTCTACTTCAGACGATGTTTGAGCAGACAAACAGATTGGGTGTTGATTTTCTTGATGAGTGGTATGTATCTGATATCATCTATGAAGATGGTGTAGTAAAGGGAGTATGTGCATACGATATAAAGACAAGTGAACCGGCAATTTTCAATGCAAAAACAGTAATGTTTGCAACAGGTGGATATGGAAGAGCTTTTAAGATCAACTCAAATGCCCATGCAAATACCGGTGATGCACTATCTATCGTGGCAAGACATGGTTTACCACTTGAGGATATGGAGTTTGTTCAATTTCACCCAACAGGACTTGCAGGAACTGGGATCTTGATGAGTGAGGCAGCAAGAGGAGAAGGTGGGAAGCTTTTAAACTCCAAAGGTGAGAGATTTATGAAAAAGTATGCTCCTTCAAAAATGGAGCTAGGTCCAAGAGATTTGGTTAGTAGATCAATCACTCAAGAGGTGCTTGAGGGAAGAGGAGTTGGACCTGATAAAGATGCAGTTTATCTTGATCTAACTCATCTTGGAGAAGAGAAGATCATGGAGAGACTTCCTGAACTAAGAGATTTGGCTATCACATTTTTAGGGCTAGATATGGTAAAAGAGCCTATTATGATTGCAGCGACTGCTCACTACTCAATGGGTGGAATACCAGTGACTATAGAAGGAAGAGCTAAAAAGAGTCCAACTGAATTGGTCAAAGGTTTTTATGCTGCAGGAGAGTGTTCATGTGTGAGTGTTCATGGAGCAAACAGGCTTGGAGCAAACTCAGTTTTAGAGGCTCCTTTGTTTGGGCGACATGTGGGTAGAACCATGGCAAAAGATATTGATGATTTAGAGCTTCATGAAGTGAGTGAAGATGTGGCTAAGAAAATGCTTGATGAGATGAAATTTTTGATTGAGAATAATGGTGATGAGCGAGTTCCAGAGTTAAGAACCCAGTTGCAAGCTTCCATGACAGAAAATGCAGGTGTATTTAGAACAAAAGAGTCTTTGCAAAAGCAAAAAGAGATCATCCAAAAACTTAGAAAAAGATACAAAAATATTAGAATAGATGATAAGAGTAAGGTCTATAACACTGACTTACAAGAGGCGATAGAGTTAGGTCATATGCTTGATTTTTCTGCCTTTATTGTTGAGGGTGCTTTGGCTAGAGAGGAGAGTAGAGGAGCTCACTTTAGAAATGATTTTCCAAAGAGGAATGATGATAAGTTTTTAAAACACACTTATGCATATATGGATGAAAACGGTGATGTCTCTATCGAACATGGAGATGTTGTACTTGGCAAATTTAAGCCTGAAGCTAGAACTTATTAGGATTTGATGATGGCAGAAATGAAAACGAAAAAATTGACTTTTAAAGTATTTAGATTTGATAGAGATAGTGATTATCTTCCAACTTATAAGACATATGAATTGGATGTAAAACCTGGAGAGGTAGTACTAGATATATTAAACAGGATTAAGTGGGAGCATGATGGAAGTTTCTCATACAGAAGAAGTTGCAGGCATGGAATTTGTGGTTCTTGTGCAGTTAAGGTAAATGGAAAGGCTACACTTGCTTGTAAAGATAGGGTAAGTGATCTTATTGAGACATTTGGGGAAGAGCTTACTATTGAGCCTCAAGATACAAAAAGAGCTATTAAAGATATGGTGATTGATAAGAGTAACTTTTGGCAAAAATATAACAGTGTTGAGCCATTTTTGAAAGCTACTATCGATGAAGCACCTCAAAAAGAGAACTTGGTTCCTCCAGCACTAGCTGAAAAAATTGATGATGCAGATTACTGTATTCAGTGTGGAAATTGCTACTACTCATGTCCTGCAGTTGAAGTAAATCCTGCCTATATGGGACCTGCGGCTTTAGCTCTTACATATAGGTTTAATGCTGATGTGAGAGATGAAGGGAAAAGAGATAGATTAGAGACAGTAAATGAAATGGGATCAGGAATTTGGAACTGTGTGAAGTGTTTTGAGTGTGCTGAGGCTTGTCCAAAAGAGCTTGATCCTATCGGCAAAATTACAAAACTACACCAACAGACATTCCAAGAGGGTATGGCTGATAATAATGTAGCTGTAAGGCATGCTGTGGGATTTAAGCCAAGTATCCAAAAGCATGGACTTCTTGATGAGGGTGAACTTGTGAAGTATTCTGAAGGGATCCCAGGAGTCTTAAAGCATGTGCCAACTGCAATTAAGATGTTTAGAAAAGGTAAGATCATTCCACCATGGAAGATGCCAAAAAGTAAGAATTTAGATGAGATTCAAAAGTTAGTAGAGATTAGTTCTACGGTAAAGTTTAAGGGGATAAAATGAGTAAATTAAGATATGCTTTATACACAGGATGTACAGCTAGAGAGAGTACACCAGAACTGTTAAAATCTACTTTGGCTATCGCAAAAGCACTTGATATTGAGCTTGTATTGCTTGATGAAGCTTCATGTTGTGGGGCAAGTCACTTGCAGGATTTTGATGATCAACTTTCTCTCGTTCTTAATGCTAGAAATATCGTCTATGCAGAGAAGCTTGGACTTACAATGGTTACTATTTGTAACACTTGTCAAATCAATACTGCTATGACAAAAGATAGATTGGATAATAATCCAGAATTGAAAAAGCAGATCAACTCTAAACTTGCAGAAGTAGGGCTTGAGTATAAGGGTACTAGTGTAGTGAAGCACTTTTTGTATGCACTTGTAGATGATCTTGGAGTGGAAGAGATAGCAAAAAGAGTGACTAAACCTTTGAGTGATTTTCAAATAGCTGCATTTTACGGCTGTCACAATATTAGACCATCTGAGCTTCAACACAAAAGTAATGGTGGTGAGAATGCATATGCACCAAACTCTATAGATAAGTTAATTCTTGCTCTTGGCGGAAAGAATGTAGAGTATGAGAGTAAAAACAAATGTTGTGGTTTTCATGTGGAGCTTCAAGATCCAAAGACTGCAAACAGGCTCTCAGGTACGGCTCTTACTGATGCTATTGATAATGGGGCAGAAGCGGTTGTAACACCTTGTCCACTTTGTCATCTTAGAATGGATACACAACAATCTCATATCTCTCATGAGATGGGAAGAGAGGTCAATATCCCGATCCTTCATCTTCCACAGATGGTAGGACTTGCTCTTGGAATTGACCCATTAGAACTTGGGCTTAATCATCATGTAAGCGAAGTCACATTTGTTAAATAGGATAAAATTTATCTTGATTTAAATATTTGTGTGGTATAGTTTGACCACACAAAATAAAAAGGAGCATAATATGCCAAAAATTAATAAATACCAAGACATTTCAGAGATAGATAGAGAGGCTAAAAAAGATCTTATAGATAGACACTCGCCTTTTATTCACTGTGCATCAACAGCAAAAGCTGGAGAGCCATTTGAAGTAACAGTTAAGATGGGTAACGAATATACTCACCCAGATGATTTTGATCACTTCATTGAGTCAGTGACTCTATTTAACGGAGATACTAAGTTGGCTGAGGCTGTGTATGTACCTGGAGCACTTGGAAACACTAAAGCTCACAATACTACAACATTTACTATCATCCCAACAGGTAAGAAGTTAAATCTTGTAGCTCATGGATACTGTACAAAACACGGAATCTGGGAAGGAACTCCTGTAGAAGTTACTGTAGAGTAATTTTCAAACTATCAAAAGCCTCTTGGCTTTTGACTTAACACTTCTTTAAATCTTCTTCGCTACTATACTATTATGGAGAATGTACAAATATTAAAGCAACTAAGGGATTTGTATAGATTGCAATCTTTTGGTTTTACTTACTATTCTAAGCCTAAAGAACCGATACTTGATGAAAAATTTCATATGCAGTTGCCAGAAAGTCTATCCTCATTAAGTGATATAGTTCATAATTGTTCACTATGTTCTCTTTCAAAATCAAGAAAAAATGTTGTTTTTGGTGAGGGGAATGAGAGTGCGACTGTGATGTTTGTAGGAGAGGGTCCAGGGAGTAGTGAAGATGAGAGTGGAAGACCATTTGTCGGAAAGTCTGGGCAACTTTTAACTAAGATCATAGAAACTACACTTGATCTAAAAAGAGAAGATGTCTATATAGCAAATATAGTAAAATGTCGTCCACCACTAAATAGAGTACCTTCAAAAGAGGAAGCTCAAACATGTTTGCCATATCTATTAAAACAAATTGAGATAGTTAATCCAAAGATTATCGTTACTTTAGGGGCTACAGCTTATCAGTATTTGAGTGGTGATTATGATAGCTCAATATCAAAAATAAGAGGCGAGATGATAGAGTATGAAAATGCTTTATTGATGCCGACATTCCATCCATCATTTTTGTTACGAAATCCTTCAGCAAAAAGATATGTCTTTAATGACATGAAAAAAATAAGGGCTTTACTTTGAAAAATTTATTGATAATAATACTACTTGGTTTTATAGAACTTGGTGCTTTTAACTTTAAGTCACCTCCAGCTTCTGTCGAAGTTATGGAGCCTTCAGTATTGGGAGATGAAGTAGAAGCAGATGAAAATCAACCTGTTCATCAAAATAAAAAAAAGATAGTCATTGAAGAGAATGAATTTGATGATTTTAAAAAGGATAATAAGAAAGCCTCTAACATATATGTAGAGCATAGAGAAGAGTTTGATACAAGTCATTTAGACAAAATTGATTATCCAAAGATTGCTCTTATGGTACCAAGAAATGTGATCAAAAAATATGCTAATTCTGTGGCAGATTCAATCTTGTCATACTTACTCTTTAAAAAGGGTAGATTTGAATTTGAACTCTTTGACTGCAAAGATGAAAACCCAAAGCATATTGTTGATACATTGAACAAGATTCGTCAAAAAGGATTTTCTCTTGTCATCGCTCCTATGACTCAAAGAGGTGCTAGATGGATAGCCAAATATGAAACTTCACTACTTATATATATACCAACAGTAAATAAAAAAGAGGTTCCTTTGCAAAGTGATAATATCATATTTGGTGGTATTGATTATGAGGAGCAGATCGATAACTTATTGACATTTGCCGGAGATAAAATTGCAATTTTCAATGACAAAAGTCCTTTATCACAAAAAATTGCATCTTTTGTAAAAAATGCTGCATTTTCTGATATCACATATGAGATGATCATAAAAAGTGCAAAGGTAAATCTAAGACCATATCTAAAAGGAAATCACAAACTTGATAATGCTTCAATATTTTTAAATATGCCAATAGTAAAAACTTCACTTTTAGCTTCTCAGTTATCTGTTTATGATATTAAATATAAAAATCTTTTACTGACACAAATAGCATATAACCCACTTATTTTTACACTCACTCAAAGTAAAGATAGACAGAAGATGTATATAGCAAATTCTATAGGAAAGAGTAACTTTGTGCTTAAAGATATTAATTTATTATTTGGAACAAATGTGGACTTTGCATGGGTAAACTACTCTACTCATCTAGGAATGGACTATTTTTTCACAAATTATATATACAATGATGTACCCGTTTTTGATTTAAGGGTTGTAAATAATCAAGTAAAATACAAAATTGATATCTTAAGGCCAACGGATTCAAGTTTTGAAAAGGTAAAAGTAAATTTTAGATAGATATTTGTAAATCTTTTTTGTATGTGGTCGATATAAGGTTAGATAGAAAATGTGTAAGAATTAAATATATTAATTTATATGCAAAATATTAAAGGGTTTTAAATTGAGACGATTGAAAAAATTGAAAGTTTTGACTGAAATATTACTTCTTATAGGCTTTGATTTACTGTTTTATTATATTAGTGCATTGCTAGCATATTGGGTTAGCTCTTTTTTTGTTGATACAAAGGCATTTCCCCTTAAAGATCTTTTAGCACTTTGGTGGATACCGATTATATTGTTGTTGTCATTTGCAAATGAGAAGATTTATACTCAAAGGCTTCCATTTTGGGATGAAACACAAAGGATATTCAAATATACCACATTAACTTTTTTGATTATTTTTACTATCGTATCATTTGGTGAGTATCATGGTTCTCTTTCTCGTGTGACTCTATTTTTACTGTGGTTGTTTATCGTTATCTTGTTTCCACTTGAGAAATTTATCATCAAACATATTATGTATAAATTTGATTTTTATAAGAGAAAGACATTAGTATTAGGTGCAGGTACGGCTGGTAAACAGGCTGTAAAAGAGATCTTTAATCAAGATTATCTAGGTCATAGAGTTATTGGTTTTTTGGATGATGATGAGAAGAAGATTGGTAAAAGTTACAAGATCAATGGTCGAACTATCAAAGTCTTGGGTAAATTAAAAGATTTTAATGATATTGCATCACAATATGCTGCACAATCTGCTATTTTAGCGCTGCCAGATCTTCCTGCTAAAAAATTGGCAAAGATCATCATTCGTATTCAAAAACGAGTAAGAGAGTTAATTATAGTTCCAGAAATTCATGGAGTTTCACCTCTAAATACTGAGACATTTCATGTATATGATCTAGATTTGATGATGTTGAAGGTTAATAACAATGTTAGATCGTCTTTTAACCAATTTGTCAAAAGAACATTTGATATTGTTGTGTCTGTACTTCTTTTGCCAATATTGTTGCCTGTTATTGGTGTGCTTGCATATTTGATTAAAAAAGAGTCTCCGGGGAATGTATTTTATGCACATAATCGTATAGGAAAAGATGGAAAAATCGTACCGGTACTGAAGTTTAGGAGTATGTATAGTGACTCAAAAGAGAGGCTTGAAAAACTACTTGAGAGTGATCCTGCCATTAGGGAGGAGTGGGAGAAGAACTTTAAACTAAAAAATGATCCAAGAGTTACAAAGATTGGAAAATTTATCAGAGAGAGTTCTTTGGATGAGTTGCCTCAAATCTTCAATGTCTTAAAAGGTGATATGAGTTTGGTAGGTCCAAGACCCGTAGTTGAAGAGGAGCTTAAAAAATACTATAAAGAGTCTGCTGAGTATTATAAGATGGTAAAACCTGGAATTACTGGATTTTGGCAGGTGAGTGGTCGAAGTGATACTGATTATGACTTTAGAGTTAAGGTGGATACTTGGTATGTTTATAACTGGTCTTTATGGCTTGATATCATGGTACTTATAAAGACTGTAAGAGTCGTTCTACTCAAAGAGGGTGCTTACTAATTCTTAGTATGAGATTAAATTCTCATACTCAATCATTTAAACTACTTTTTACTTATTGCAACTATGTTAAAATCCTCTGATCTTTAGGGGGAATTATGTCTGATAGAGAAGCGTTAAAGGATGAATACTTAGATCATATGATCCATCCAAGAAATTATGGTAGCATGGAAAAATACGATGCTAAGGGTATTGGTCAAAATCCGTATAATAATGAATTAGTTGAGACCTATTTAAAGATAAAAGATAAACAAACGATAGAAGATATCAAGTTCCAAGCAATTGGCTGTATGAGTACAATTGTAGTCGGTTCTATTTTTACTGATATGGTAAAAAATGAGACTTTAGATGAGGCTGAAGATGTTGCCGATGAGTTTTTAAAAAAGGTTGAGAATGCTCCTAAAGAGGATAGGGCATGTGCCGAAATGGTTGCCAAAGCATTTCTAGCAGCGAAAAAAAATCATCAAAACAGAGCTATGGGTGAGAGAGAGGATGAGTATATAATGTTAATTAGCAGTGATTGTGTGATTGAAGATGAAAAGTAATCTCTTTCAAAAGAAGCATGAACTTTGGTTGAGGATGCTCTTTGGTGCATTTAGTGTCAAGGATGAGAAGATATATGAGCTTTTGTACGATTTTGCTATGATTGAGTATAGGCATCTTCTTTGGTTGGGCAGTGATCTAAAAGAGAGAGGTATTGAATTTGATTTCAATAGAGAGCAGTTTGATATCGAATTTGAGAATAATTTTCAACTGTTTACTTCCTTGATAAAAGAGTTAAAGAGTATAAGAGATGATTACGAAAAGACTGTTATGTTTGAGAGGTTTTTAAATGATGAGAGTTATTTTATAAAAAAGCTCGAACTCCTCCTTGAAGATGATAACAACAATGAGTCCATAACTGCATTTGATAAATCAAGAAAGCTTGAAGATGTAGAACTAAATGATAAGCAGTTAAATGCTTTGATACTCTTTTTGTTTGAGGAGAGCTATAAAGAGTATGAGTTGATTTTGGTATATACTTATAGTAATTTTTATACTGATTCAAAGATTTTGAGTTCGATATTTTTTGATCTTATCTATGAGTCACATTTTCATTTAAAATCTTTTGCTAGAATGATGAGTAAGATGGGTATTTTGGCACTTCCAAGAGTAGTGCCAAAAAGAGTCTATCAGTTTGATGATCTTGAAGAGTTTTTGATTGATGGGATCAAAGAAGAAGAGGGTGCTAAAGAGCTTTGTGTGAAATTGGCAAATGATATTGATAATGAGGTTTTAAGTCCATTTTTTACATTTATCAACAATCAAGAGAGTTATCACATAGAGTTGATGCAAAAGGCACTAAGATATATCAAGGATAAGAGATGACATTACTTCGAGCAGCTTGGACAAATTCTATCTCAAGAGCCTTTGGAGCCTTTGCATCAAAAGAGTTTCCTTCTATCTTTCAACTACTTATAAATAGTCTATATGTTAAGTTGATGGGTGTTGATTTGAGTAAATTTGAGCCTGTATCTCATTATAAGACACTTAATGATCTCTTTACAAGGGAGTTGAAATTTCCAAGAAATATCAGTAAAGATCCTTCTACTGTCATATCTCCTTGTGATTCATTGGTAAGCGAACAAGGGAAGATAGAAGAGTCAAAAGCTTACCAAATAAAAGGTTTTGAGTATAGCATTGAAGAGTTATTAACTGACAATGTTGAAAAAGAGGATTTTGAACTCTTAGAGGGTGGAGATTATATAAACTTCTATCTATCTCCAAAGGATTATCATAGATATCATGTTCCTATGGATATGAAGGTGCTTAGGGTGATACATGTACCTGGGGCTTTGTATCCGGTGAATTTTAAATATCTCCGAAAGGTTCCCTCTCTCTTTGTTAAGAATGAGAGAGTGATTGTTGAAGCTTTGGATATGAGTAATAGACTCTTTTATATAGTTTTGGTTGGAGCTTTGAATGTAGGTAAGATGACACTCAATTTTGAGTCAAAAATCGATACAAATGTTGAAGGTATAAATGAAACTAGAGTCTTTGAGTATAAAGATGGAGAAGCTGAGTTAAATAAGGGTGATGAACTTGGAATGTTTATGATGGGATCAACAATTGTCATGTTTTTTGAGAAAGAGTTTGTTGATTTAGATGATAAGAAAGGGAAGTCTGTAAGGTTTGCAGATGTGATAGCCTCAAAGCGATCTTAAGTTGATCGCTTTTGAGCTTATTTTTTAGTTTTAGCTTTTTTCTTCGCTTTTGATTTTACTTTTTTTAGAGATTTTTTAGCTTTTTTCTCAGCTCTTTTTGTTTTATCTCCTGCTACTTTTTTTGCAGATTTTGCTTTTTTGGATACTCTCTTTTTTGTCTCTTCTTTGCTTTTTGAAGCTTTAGTAGTAAGAGATTTTCTCTTTTTAGATTGAGTGCTTTTACTTCTTTTGCTTACACTTTTAGTATCAGCATTTTTGATACCTCTTTTTGCATTATTTGCAATCTCATCACCAATACCTTCGATATTTTTCAAATCTTCAGCTGATCTGATTTTATGGCTTCTTCTATACTTGATGATAGCAGTTGCTCTTTTTTCTCCAATTCCTTTGATACTCATCAAATCCTCTTTTGATGCAGTTTGAAAATTCATAGCAAACATTGATACTGCTGTGAACATTAGTGCAATAAAGATCTTTCTTAACATTAGTTCTCCTTAAAAATATATTAAAACATTAAATTATATGGTCAAATTGTGAAATTATCGTGTAGCTTAGACCGCAAAATAGCTTTGCGATCCAAGTAATTTAGCAAGAGTAAGTTGATAGATATTCAAAAGCAGTAGGTCTTGCTTCATCAGGCCATACTTGTCTTTCAAATTGGTAGTGTTGATATGTATCGATAAACTCTTCAGTCATTACAGGAGTCAAGAAGCTGTGATCTGCAATCAAACCTTCAAGTGCTTCTCTTAGAGTATGAGGCATTTGTGGAATGTTCTTCTCTCTAATCTCTGCAAGTGATAATTCAAATAGATCTTCATCCATTGGACCAACTGGCTCATACTTGTTTTTGATACCATCAATTCCAGCTAGCAATAGTACTGAAAATCCAAGATATGGACAAGCAGTAGAATCAGGGAATCTAGTCTCAATTCTTGTAGCACCCTCTCCAGCACCGTATGGGATACGACAAGCAGCTGATCTGTTTTGTGAAGAGTATGTCAAAATAGAAGGAGCCTCAAATCCAGGAATCAATCTCTTGTATGAGTTGGTACTAGCATTTGTAAATGCTGCAACTGCATTTGCATGTTTGAAGATACCACCTAGATAGTGAAGTGCAGTTTCACTTAGGTTTGCATAGTTACCCTCTTCGTAGAAAGTGTTTTTGCCATCTTTCCAGATAGATTGGTGGACATGCATACCGTTTCCATTGTCACCAT
>CAZYJF010000002.1:0-6849 GCA_964647715.1 uncultured Sulfurospirillum sp.
AGTTGGATTTTGGGAATATTACTGTTAAGTAATACTCCTATCAAAACACAATCTTCCCATCCTCTTGCAACTTTTTGATTAGTTGTTTTGCTTTATCGTGTCCTAGGTATGCTGCTTTTCTGCAGTGTTCTAGGGCTTTTTCACTATCTTTTTCTACCCCTAAGCCTTGATCATAGAGTTGCCCTAAGTTGTAACAAGCTACATCAAGATCATTTTCGCATGCTCTACTAAAACAGACATAGGCTCTTTGGTAGTTTTGTTCTACTCCTAAGCCTTCTTTGTATAAGACTCCTAGGTTGTTAAAGGCTTTTGCATCTCCTCTTTTTGCTGCCTCTTCGTACCAAAATGCTGCCTCACTGTAATTTTTTATACAGCTAATACCTCTTTCAAACTGTAAGGCTACTTGATATTGAGCTTGTGGTACTCCTGCGATAGCCGCTTCTAGGAAGAGTTGATGAGCTTTGAGAGGGTCTTGTTTTACTCCTCCTAAGCCTCCATCATATAAAAGTGCCATATTATAAAGTGCATAGGGTTGCTTTTGTGCAACTGCCTTTTCATATAGAGTAAAAGCCTTTAAGTGATCTACTTCTACTCCTTGACCTAGCTGGTACATAAACGCTAGTGAAGTTTGTGCATCTGCATCTCCTTCATCAGCTAGTTTGGTATATAACTCAAGTGCTGTTTTATAATCTTTACTCTTATAAGCTTCGTGTGCTTTTTGGATCATACTATCTCCTTTGCCATTCTTATTAACTGTTTTGCATATCCCCACTCATTATCTTGCCAAGCAGATATTTTGATAAGATTTTTATCTATTGTATCTACTAAGCTTAGATCAACTACGGCCATATTTTCATTTTTGATAAAATCTCTTGATACAAGTTGCTTTGATGTAGCATCAAGATAGGGAAAGCTTTTTATCTCTTTTGTGATAAATTTTATCAAATCATCCTTTGTAGTCTCTTTTTTGATATTAAAAAAAAGTTCATAGAGTGTAACGGCACTTACAGGAACTCTCACACTGATAGCTTCAAGGCTTCTTTGAAGCTTTGGAAAGAACTTTTTGCACTCATTGGCTGCTGAACTTTGCAGAGGTTCGATATTTTGTGTGGCTGATCTAGTTCTTCTTATATCTTTGGAGTAGTGTTTGACATCTAGTAGCTTTTGATAAGCGGTGTAACTGTGATACATCGTCAAAGATCCAGCCTTTATATCAAAGCGATTATCAAGTATCTTCATTATAGGTACTATTGCATTGGCTGAACATGAGGAGTTTGAGATGATATCTTCACCTTTGTACTCTTTGTGATTTACATCCATGATATATGTTGCTATCTCACTCTTTGTAGGTGTTGAGATAAGTACCTTTTTTGCTCCATTTTTAACTCTTATTTCATTTGTTGGTCTATCTAAAAATATACCAGTACACTCTAAAAAGAGACAGACTCCATCTAAATTTAGCTCTTTTGGGTCTTTTATATTAAAAAGAGGAATTTTTTTACCATCTATGATGAGCTTGTCATTATCTAGGATGATATCTCTTTCGTATGTGCCATAAACTGAGTCATACTTTAAAAGATAGATCATTTGAGAAAAATCATATATATCGTTGATTCCGACAATCTCAATATCTTCATCTTCATATGCTATTTTAAAAGCGGCTCTTCCTATCCTACCAAAACCGTTTATAAAGAGTTTAATTTTTGCCATTTTTCTTGCCTAGTTTAAAGATTTGTGGTTCTATGGTGATATCAGTTATAACTGTACCAACTCTCTTATTTATGATCTCTTCAACGATTTTTGCAATGTCATTAGGCTCTATGTAAGAGAGTGGATCTTGAGAGTTTTCAAAGTGAAGTTCATCAAAAAATGGACTCTTTGTGATGTCAGGATTGATATTTACCACTTTTAAACCACTCTTTCTAGCCTCTTTAAATAGTGAGTTTCCAAAGTGTCTAAGAGCTGCCTTTGTAGCACCATAAGTTGCACCAAAAAGTGCTGGTTGTATTCCTGAAATTGAATTTATATTGATGATAAATCCTCTGTTTTTTTTGAGTTGGCGAAGGTAGAAACGGCTCAAAAGCAATGGAGCTGTCAAGTTTAGTGCTACCATATCTTCAATATCTCTTATGCTTAACTCTTCGTGTGGAGCAAATCTTCCAAAACCGGCACAATTTACTAGGATTTTTACTTTGTCTATTTTTGGGTACTCTTTGCATATGATTAGATCTATTGGGATTTGGTGAAAATTATCGTGTTTTATTTCGCATTTACTGAAGTCTCTTGCCATTGCATAAACTTCATATCCAAGATCTAGTAGTTTTAGAGAAATTGCTTTGCCTATACCACTTGAGGCACCACTAACAACAGCACAGTTCAAATGATCTCCTTGATGATTTTATCTATATTTTTGGATAAAAGTTTTTTAGTACTATTTTTGTCTATGGATTTTGGATCTAAAAAATCGCTTACAATTTTATAAATTTCAATCTTTTCAAGCTCTAAAAAGCTCTTTGAAGAGAGATAAAAGCCACTTGATTCCATATCTACAAGATCACTATTTATAGAGCTTTTGTGATCTTGTGCTTTTGCTACTGTAGTGATAGAAGCTTGGCCACTTTCTAAGTGATAGACTTTATCGCTAGGTTTGTCTATGATTTTTTTGATTTTGTATATATCTCCAATATTGCCATCTTTTGTACTTGCTGCTATGCCAAAATTGATTATTCTTTTAGGAGAGGGATAGCTTGATAGAAGGTGGCTTGTGGCAATGGCACTGTTATATGCACCTATGCCACTAATTATCACTTTTAAATCTTTGGCTTCATAGATAGAAAAGGGGCTCTTTTTCTTTAGCTTTAGAGCAAAAAAATCTATCAAGCACTCTGCCTCAGCTTTAAAAGCTGTAACTACATATATCATATAGAGATTATATCTAAGTTTATATGTAGTTTTCTAATATCAGCTTTAGATATGTTTCATCGGCACTGTTTATCAAAACTTCATCAAATTTTGATCTCATTGTATCATCTATGATGGTATCAAAGCTTCTAAAGAGCAGTAAAGATGTGTTTGCTCTATCTTCTACACTATCTATTAATACTCTTAGATCAAGACCCTTGATCTCCTTATCAACCATCACTACTTTGTATCTGTTTTTTGAAAGTAGATCAAAGAATTTATCTAGCTCGTAAACAGCATCTACATTTTTGTAACTCTTTTTTAATACTTTTTCAAATATCTTGGTTTCGACTTTACTCTTTTTGATGATGAGTAAGTCTTTGAACTCTTCGTTGTTTCTATTGTCAATTACTGCTGGTGTACTACTACTCTCAAGGCTATTAAGAGATGCTCCCTCTTTGCTAAGATCCAAAGTTATTCCATATTTGCTGAGTATCTCTTTTATATCTTTTTCTTTTGCAGGTTTTGCTATATAATCATCAAGTCCACTGTTGATAAATCTTTCACGATCTCCTTTTAGTGCATTTGCAGTAACAGCGATGATTGGAGTGTGAGAGAGATTGTGCTCTTTTTCGTATTGAAGGATCTCTTTTGTCGCACCAACACCATCAAGTAGAGGCATCGCTATATCCATAAAGATAAGATCAAATGGCTCTTTTTTGAAGTACTCAACGGCTTCTTTTCCATTTTCTGCTGTTTTTACATTCAGACCAAAGTTTTCGCAAATCTTTTTGAGGAGTTTTTGATTGATGATGTTATCTTCAGCTATTAAAATATCTCTTCTAATCTTATCACTCTTTTTGACTTGGCTTTTTTCTACCTTGATCTTATCTTCAACCATTTTTACTTTGTATGTATGAGCGATTTTTGTTAAAATTTTGACAAATTTACTTAGCAGTATCGGCTCATATGTGGTGAAAATATTTTTTGAGTTGTATTTATTTAACCTACCTCTGTATCTTGTTGGAAATATAATAATAGCAGGGATTTTTTGGGATTTTAGATACTCAAAATCAGCTTTTGATAAAGATGTAAAATGGGTGATTATGAGGTTTATATCCGTTAATTTTTTATCTTTGATATCCTTTATACTTCCTATATTTGCTTCAGATCCAAAGTAATTCATAAAACTTTTTACTTGTGTAGGTAAGAGTTTGTTTTTACTGTTTATCACAAGAGTTTTAAAAGCTGGGAATTTTCCTTTTGGAGTATCTTTTAGAGCTTTTCCTTTTTTAAACTCAAGAGTAAAGTAAAAATTACTCCCTATATCTTTTTTACTGCTAACTTCAAGTTTACCACCCATCAATGATACATAGCTTGAAGAGATAGTCAGTCCTAGACCTGTTCCTCCATACTTTCTAGTGATGGTTGAATCTGCTTGAGAGAATGCATCAAATATATCATTCATCTCCTCTTGGCTTATCCCCACACCAGAATCACTCACTTCAAAGTAGATCTTTTGACTATCTTTGCTTTTGCTTGGTAGATTTTTTATCAAGACATTGATCTGTCCATTTTGAGGAGTAAATTTAACTGCATTTGAGATGAGATTTAATAGTACCTCTTTTACTTTGACTATATCACCCAATAGATAGTTATCAAAATTTGGATCCATAAATAAAGATAGATTAATCCCTTTATCTTCTACTTTAGGCATATAGACTTCAACTGTATTTTCAAACTCTTCGACTGGTGAAAAAGGCATGACATCAAGCTCTACCTTTTTGCTCTCTATCTTTGAAAGGTCAAGTATGTTGTTGATGATCTCTAGTAAAGACTCTGTGGACTTATCTATGATATCTACATACTCTCTTTCTTGTTCAGGAAGCCTTGCCTTCTTTAAGAGTTCTGTAAAACCTATGATACCGTTGATTGGTGTTCGTATCTCATGGGACATATTGGCAAGGAAGATTGATTTTGCAGCATTTGCCTTTTCTGCTTTTGATTTTTCGATATCGATTTTATCTACACTATCTTCTATGATCTTGTAAGTTTTTTCAACCCCTTCTATAGAGTCAAGGTCAATAGTATCTTCTATAAGAGCATAGTTTACTATTTTGTTTAAGACCCTTTCCATACCTTCTCTTGAGAAGAGGAATTTGTGCATTTTGCTGTATATGTAGAGCATATATAGAGATAGTAGTAGCAGTAGTGCTGATAAGATTGATTTAATTAGTTCTATTTTTTTATGATGATTTAGCTCTGATTCTAGTTTTGAGAAGATAAAGTTTGCTACTTTATTTATACCCATTATCTTTTGAGTCTCTTTGGTGAACCATTCTATTGGATCTGCTTTGGTGTTTGGATTTTGAAGAAGATTTTTTTTGATTTTTTGAGTATCTTTTATCGCAGTGATAAATGTCGGCTCATTTAAAATCTTCTCAAGCTCATTTTGAGTCTGTTTATCTAGGGATTTGATAGCATAGACCATATTGCTGTCTTTAAATATATGCATTAGCAATAATCTATTTTTAGGAGATGAGTTTATCAATAGATAGCTTATATAATCTCTCTCATTTGAGATTGATCTCATCAGTTCCAATGATTGGATAAAACTGTTTTGGAGTGTAATGACTTTTTCATCATTTGTGCCTAGTGTGATTAGATCTTTTATTTTTGAGATGATTTGAGACTGTATCGTATCAAAATATCCAAATGACTCTTCGTAGCTTAACTTAAGAGTGTCTATCTTTGATCTGATGGATTCAAGTTTTGATAATTTATTGAGGATACTTTTGTAGATAGCATCTTTTTTGCTAGAGTTTGGGTAATCTTTTACTAAAGCTATCGCATTGTCAGTTCTTAGTCTTTGCTTTAGCAGAAGTTCTTTTGTGTTTTTTTGTTTACTGAGTGCATAAAGAGTACTTAAACCTCTCTCTCTTGCAAGATTAATAGAGAGTGATTTTAAGATCCTAATATCTTTACTATTTGAGAGTCTGTGATCATAACTTTTATAAGAGTTGTAGGAGTTAAAAAGAGTGTATAGACTAAGCAGTAGCAGTAGTATAATAGGGATGATTGTTATCAATCTCAAGTTGTTTTTTATTTTCATAAAGTGATAAACCTTTCATTGAGCAAAGAGTCAAGTAAGGAGCTAAGTAAAATTTAAAAATTATTAACTTAACTACAAAAAATATACTCAAAACTCTCCGCGAACTATTTTAGTAAAGATATTATATCATTTAAGAATAAAATATCAAACTATAAACTTTATGAATTATAAACCTTCTTCGTCAAATACTTTTCTAATGAAAGCAGATGATTCTACTATCTTAATATCACCATTTTTTTCATCTTTTGGTTTTGATTCATCTATCTCTTGTATATCATTTTTGATTTGTTCTATTACCTTCTCTTTGTCGCTTTGTTCTTCTTGCATATTTTTTAGAAAATCCAAGCTAGGTTCATCACTCTTTTTATTTTGAAGATCAGCTTGACTTGGAGTGCTTTGAGAATTTTTTATAAAGTCTAAACTTGATTCTTCAGTACTTTGCTCAACATTTGAACTACTTTTAATGAAGTCTAAATTGCTTTCTTCTTGATTGCTTGCTTGCTTTGAGTTAGCTTTTATGAAATCTAAATTAGATGCCTCTTCTTCACTACCTTTGTTTGAGTTGGCTTTTATAAAGTCCAAATTGGATGCATCTTGATCTGCTGTTTGGCTTGAATTTGCTTTTATGAAGTCTAAATTAGATTCTTCTTGAAGCTCTTTTTGGCTTGAATTGGCTTTTATAAAGTCCAAATTGGATGCATCTTGATCTGCTGTTTGGCTTGAATTGGCTTTTATGAAGTCTAAATTAGATTCTTCTTGAACTTCTGTTTGGTCTGAGTTGGCTTTTAGAAAATCTAAGCTAGAACTCTCTTCGTTTGAGCTTTCATTTGGAATAA
>CAZYJF010000002.1:6949-22707 GCA_964647715.1 uncultured Sulfurospirillum sp.
GCTTTTAGAAAATCTAAGCTAGAACTCTCTTCGTTTGAGCTTTCATTTGGAATAATTGCAGGATTACTTTCTTTGCTTAATTCATTTCCTGAACTATTTAAAAAGCTAAGATCAACATCAACATCATCACTTTGTTCTTCATCTTTATTTTGTGTAAAATCAAGTAGAATTTCTTGATTGTCATCTACTTGATTTTCAATTCCGTTATCAAGTTCATCAGTATGGGGATAATCAAAAGTTAGTTTCTCTTCTTCTTTAGTCTCTGAAGGCTTATCATATAGTGATTCATCTTCTTCTATCAATGCTGGGGATTTTTTTAACTCTTCGCTTGAAGGGAAGTCTAGTAGAGGTTTTTGCTCCTGCTCTTGAACTTTTTGATTCTCTTTAAGTACTATATCTGCTGTTGGTGTAGTCTGGTTTAGATCAGGAGATTTGGCAACTGATGGTTCATTTAAAAGATTGCTCAAAGCTACATTTTTATTGACTTCAAATTTCATATTTTTATTTACTTTGCTGGCAATTTTTACAAACTCGTCACTTATGATTCTTACTGCAAAGCACTTCTCTAAGCCGTCAATATCTCTTGTTAGGGTTAACTCTTTTACTGTTAGTTTGATATCTATTTCGCTACCATCTTTTAGCTTTATAATAGCACTTTTGTTTGGGGCACCACTATAAAGTATAAAGTCTATCCATGAGAAGTTTTTAAACTTATAAATCTTCCCCTCTTTTGCTACTAGTAGATCAGCAAAATCGCTATTTAGTGATATAAACTCATCTATATTTTCATAACCTAAGAAGCTGACAGTCTCATTGCTGATAGCTAAAAAATTGTAATTTTCGTCGTAAAGTATCAAGATAAACCCCTTTATTCTTCTATATCTTTGATCTTTTGAGCAATTTTAGTTCCAACCACTAGGGCTAACTCCTCTAGGGATGCAGATCTAATATTCTCAAATTTTTCAAAATATTGCAAAAGTTTAGAGATAGTAGCCTCACCGATTCCATGTTGATTCAAAAGTGATATCTGTGAATCGTTTTTTAGTTTTACTTTTCGATGAAATGAGATCGCAAAACGGTGCGATTCATCTCTTATTCTTTGTAAAAACTGCAACCTTTTATCATTTGATTCAAGTTTTAAAACAATATCATCGTAATATACGATATCTTTGGCTCTTCCTTTGGAACGGTTTGCTTTAAAATCTCTCTTCTCTTTAGCAATTGCTACTAAATCGACATTTGCACCACTTGCTTTAATTATTTTTTTTGCCAAATCCAAAAGAGTCTTTCCACCATCGATGACCATTAGATCAGGTGGTGGATTTTTGTGGAAACTCTCTACTCTTCTTTGTAGTAACTCACCCATCTGGGCATATTCATCAAATGAGTCTAATTTATAGTGTCTATACTCTTTTTTTACAAATCCATTTTGCCATTTAATCATCGCTCCGACATTTGCACTCCCTTGCATATGGGAGTTATCATACCCTTCGATAACAAAAGGTGTTTTTTGTAGGTTTAGAAGAGTTTTAAGATCATAAACAATTGGGTTTATATCCTCTTTTTTGACTCGAAGCATCTCTTTTGCATTTACTTTTGCCATATTTGCAAGACTTTTTACTTTCCCTCTTTGAGGGACTAATATATTTACTTTTTTGTTTAACCTAAGCTTTAAGACTTTTTCAACTTCATCTATCTGTTCAAAACTTTCACTGACTACGATTTTTTTGGGAGCTAAAACACCATCTTGATAGTACTCTAAAAGCATTCTTTTGTAGATTTCATCTAAGTCAAAACCATAATCCGATCTAAATATAGTATGAGAACTTGAAACTACTCTTCCTTCTCTAAGAAACATTCTAATCCCACAAGCTCTATTTTCTTCTATATAGACAGAAAAGAGATCTAAATCCTCTAATCTTGCAAAATCGATATTTGATAAGAGCTTTGAGCCTCTTATCTTTTCAATTTTTCTTTTTACAGCTCCTGCCTCTTCAAAAAGTAGTTTTTGTGAGTAGTAGAGCATCTTCTCTTCCAATCTTTTGATCAGTGCATCTTTGTCATAGAGGTATTTAATGGCATCATCAACTATTTTTTTATAAGAAGATTTGGATATTTTTCCCTCGCATGGACCTGAGCATTTTTTAATTTGATAAAAAAGACATAACTTTTTACCTTTTAAGCAGCCTCTTTTTTGCACAAGAGGGAAGAGTTCATAAATAGAGTCTAAGATCTCTTTAGATGCAGTGGAGAATGGTCCAAAATATTTGATATTTGCACCACTTTTGACCTTCCTTGTGATCTCAAGTCTAGGAAAATCTTCATTTAGATCAACAAAGATATATGGATATGTTTTATCATCACGAAGAAGTATATTGTATTTTGGTTTTAACTGTTTTATAAGAGAGTTTTCTAAGATCAGAGCATCATGTTCACTATCAACTACTATATATGAGAGCCTTTTGGTCTCAGTTATCATCTTCTCTATTCTTCTTGAGAGTTTTGGGGAGGGTTTTAGAGTTGGAGTAAATTGGAAGTAACTTTTGACTCTCTTTTTTAGAGATTTTGCTTTTCCTATATAAAGAAGTCTGTCATCTTCATCAAAATAGTGATAGACACCTGGTTTATCTGGTAAGTTTGCGATATCATTGCTAAGCATTTTAGTCCATTTTTATTTGGGATTTTATCTCTTGAAAGATTTTGCTTAAATTTTCTGATTGGATTTTTATCTCAAACTCTCCTTTTGCTCTCTCTTTATATCTTAAAACTTTTTTGGACTCTTTTTGAGATTGTGTTTTTTGGATTTTATTGGATACAAAGGATTTTATTGTAGTTATTTCAATATCAGAACAACTTTTATCAATATTTTTAATTTTATTTAATAAGCTTTTTATTAAATTGTGCTTATAATCAAACTCCATTTTTATACCGCTGTGGGATAAAACAAAAAATAGTGTTTGATTTTTACGGTATATAAAGAGGATTGATTTAGAGATATGAGGGGGAAGGGCATCAGCTATTTTTTGGTAGCAGAGCTTCTCTCCCATTTTTGAATAAGAGGGTTTTTTGATTAGATGATTGATAATAGATTTAGAACTTTTCATGTTTTGATTATAGCATTAATATTGTTTAACTTTTTGGGTTGTGGATATAAGAGCGATCCTGTTTATGTTCCTTCAAAAAAGAGTAGCAAATGAAAGTATATGATGCAATCATTATAGGTTCAGGAGTAGCGGGATTAAATGCTGCTGCGGCATTCGATGATAGTAAAAATGTTTTAATTATTTGTAAAGAGCACTCATGGGATTGTAATACTTTTTATGCACAGGGTGGAATTGCCGTTGCTGTTGATGAGGATGATATAGAAGATCATATAAGAGATACTCTTAGTGCGGGTGCTGGACTTTGTGACGAAGAGGCAGTACGGGTGATGTGTGAGCAAGGAAGAGTTGAAGTTCAAAGTCTAATAGATCGGGGTATGGACTTTGACAAAGATGAAGATGGAAATATTTTATATACAAAAGAGGCAGCTCACTCAAAAAACAGAATAGTCCATGCTGGTGGTGATGCCACAGGAAGAGAACTTCATCGGTTCTTGATGAGAGAGAATCCTCACCAACTGCTTTATCACTCTACTGTTACTGATCTACTCATCGAAGACTCCTTTTGTCATGGTGTTAGGGTCTATAATGAGATAGATAACAGTTGCAAAAACTACTATGCAAGATCTGTGATAATCGCAAGTGGAGGAATAGGATCACTTTATGAGTACCACACAAACTCCAAAACTATTTCGGCAGAACTTCAAGGAATAGCGCTAGAGAAGGGAATAGGGCTTAGAGATATGGAGATGGTTCAATTTCATCCAACTGTTTTTATCCACAACAAGGGTGCTAGAAAACAGCTTTTAACTGAAGCATTAAGAGGTGAGGGGGCTTGGATCGTTGATGAGGATGGGAATAGGTTCTTGTTCGAGTATGATAAAAGAGGAGAGCTAAGTCCAAGAAGCATCGTCAGTAAAGCGATATTTGATTACAAACGAAAAACAGGCAAAAAGGTCTATCTAAATTTTGACAATTTTGACAAAGAGTTTTTCAAAGAGAGATTTCCTACTATCTACTTCAATATGAAAGATGTAGGTTTTAATTTGCCCCAAGATGAAGTACCAATTTCCCCTGCTTTTCACTATGCTATGGGAGGAATCACAACTGATCTAAATGGAAAAATTCCAGGATTTGAAAATCTATATGCAGTGGGAGAGGTAGCATCAACTAGAGTTCATGGTGCAAACAGGCTTGCTTCAAATTCACTTTTAGAGGGGCTAGTGTTTTCTAAAAGAGCAGTAGATGATATCTTAAAAAGAGATGTCTATTTTAAATATAAAACATTTGACAACGAATCGGAGATTTTAGTCAAAGAAAATGATGCCAAATTTAAACAAGATCTTAGAAAAATCATGTGGGATAGTGTCTCTGTGATAAGGAAGATGAGTCAATTAGAGGATGCTTTGAGTAAAATAGAAACACTTTTGAAAGAGGATATTGGAAAGTTACTTAGACTTAGACTAAAGGTATCAAAAGAGATAGTAAAAAGTGCGATGTTACGAAAAGAGTCACTTGGTGCACATACTATTGTAGAATAAAATTTAAGGAAATTTATGAAGAAAATATTAGTAGTTTTCACTCTTTTTGCAACAGCTTTATTTGCTAATGAAGCTAGTGCAGAGATTGAAAATATAGGAAAAAGTCTTACATGGACATGGGTTGGGATTGTATCTTTAATAACTTTTTTACTAGGTTATTACTTTATCGCGACTGAGGAGAAGTGGCATATCAATAAAGCAAAACCGGCTCTATTTATCGGTACATTTTTATTTATGCTTATTGGTTTTTATTTTGCTATCAACGGACTTGATAAAGATCCATTACATCATGAGATAGAACATCTGATCTTAGAGATTGCAGAGATCTTTTTCTTCCTCTTTGTAGCTATGACATATATTGAAACTCTGATTGAGAGAAATGTCTTTGAGGCTATGAAATATAAGCTAATTAGTGGTGGAGCAACTTACAAGAAAGTCTTTTGGATGACTGGTCTTTTGGCATTTTTTATCTCTCCTGTAGCAGATAACATGACAACAGCTTTGATACTCTCAACGGTTCTTTATACTATCGATAAGAGTAAAATGGAGTTTTTAGTCCCTGGAGCTATCAATATCGTAGTTGCTGCAAATGCTGGTGGTGCATGGAGTCCTTTTGGAGATATTACAACTTTGATGGCATGGACTGCAAATAAAGCTGAGTTTGTTGACTTTTTGTATCTGTTTTTACCATCAATCACAGGTTGGGCATTGACTGCATATTTGCTTAGTAGAGTTGTGCCTGAGGGGCAACCTCACTTTGACGCAGCTACTATGCCAAAACCAGAGATTAAAAGTGGTGGTAAAGTGGTCATTTGGCTTGGAGTTGCTACGATTGCATTTGCAGTTTTAGGGCATCAGTTTTTCCATATACCTGCTATGTGGGGTATGATGTTTGGTTTGTCACTTTTGAAACTTTATGCCTACAAGATCAAAAAGAATCCAAATGCTGCTACATTTGATGTATATGCTAGCATGAGGCATGTAGAGAATGATACACTACTCTTTTTCTTTGGTATTTTAGCAGCTGTTGGTGCTTTGCACTTTTTGGGATTTTTAGATTATATAGTTAAGCTTTATGATTTGATAGGAGATACTGCTGGAAATGTGGCAGTTGGATTTTTATCTGCAATAGTAGATAATGTTCCTGTGATGAGTGCTATTTTAAAAGCAGATCCTGCGATGGCTAAAGATCAGTGGTTACTAGTTACTTTAACTGCGGGAATTGGTGGAAGTTTGATTAGTTTTGGATCAGCTGCTGGAGTTGGTGTGATGGGTAGAATGAAAGGTATTTATACTTTCTCTTCACATATGAAGTATGCTTGGACGGTTCTTGCTGGATATATTTTATCTCTTATCGTTTGGTATGTACAGTTTGAAATATTAGGACTTTATTGATATTTACTCTCCATCTATCCTCTTTTGATAAAATAAGTCAAAACTAAAGGAGATTAGATGGAGAAGTTTAAGACTTACTTTTTACTAACGGCTTTAACACTCTTTTTTATTTTTGTTGGATCACTTCTTGGTGGAAAATTAGGAATGATTATCGCTTTTATCTTTGCAATAGGTATGAATTTTTATGCATATTACTATAGTGATAAGATGGTCTTAAAACACTATCATGCAGTGCCTGTTGATGAAAACAGTGCAAAAGGTTTATACCAAATAGTTAATAGATTAACCAAAAGAGCAAATCTTCCTATGCCAAAACTATACATCATACCAGAGCCTCAACCAAATGCATTTGCAACAGGAAGAGATTATGAACATGCTGCAGTAGCAGTTACTGAGGGTCTGCTTGATCTTTTGGATGAGAGAGAGGTTGAAGCAGTTATTGCTCATGAGTTGAGTCATGTGAAGCATTATGATATGTTAGTTGGTACCATTGCTGCAACTATTGCAGGAGCTATTAGTATGCTTGCAAATTTTGGTTACTTTTTTGGTGCTAGTAGTGATGATGAAAGACCAAATGGATTGGTTATGATGGTGTTGATGATCTTAGCACCACTTGCAGCTACTATAATTCAGATGAGTGTTAGCAGAAGCAGAGAGTTTATGGCAGATGAAGGATCTGCAAAGATGACAGGAAATCCACAGTGGCTGATATCAGCTCTTAGTAAACTAGACAGTTATGCAAGGAGAGTTCCTTTACCTGAAGCCGAGCCTAGTTCTGCACACCTGTTTATCATCAACCCGTTTACTGGGAAAAATGTCTCTTTTAGTGAACTTTTTAGTACTCACCCAAGTACAGAAGCTAGAATCGAGAGGTTAAAGAGTTTGATGGTGTAACTTTTCGTAACTTTTACATCTTGGGAGTGTAACCTTTAGTAACATTAAATATCTAAGAAAGATTAAATGTTATATAATACTGAAAATTAAAATTTAGGAGAAAAGATGGGTTTAATTGAAGATTATAAAAAACACACTGAGGAGAGAGCTAAACTTGGTGTGCCTCCACTTCCACTCACAGCGGAGCAGACAGCACAATTAGTAGAACTGTTAAAGCAAGATCCTATTCCTGAGGAGGAGTATCTACTATCACTTTTAAAGAATAGAGTACCAGCTGGTGTTGATGACGCGGCATATGTAAAAGCTGGCTTTTTAAATGCAATTGTGAGCGGTGAAGCAAGTAGTAAAGCTATCGATAAAATTGAAGCGATTAAGATTTTAGGATCTATGCTTGGAGGTTATAATGTAGGACCTCTTGTTGAAGCTTTAAAATCTGATGATAAAGAGATTGCTCAAGCTGCAGCAGATGAGCTTAAAAATACAATTTTGGTCTATGATGCCTTTAATGATGTAAAAGATTTGATGGATAAGGGAAATCCTTATGCAAAAGAGGTGATAGAGTCTTGGGCAAATGCAGAGTGGTTTAAAAATAAAGAGCCACTTGCCAAAGAGATAAAATTGACAGTATTTAAAGTCCCTGGGGAGACAAATACTGATGATCTTTCTCCTGCTTCTGAAGCTTTTACAAGAGCTGATATCCCACTTCATGCAAACTCTATGCTTGCAGCAAAGATGGATGATCCACTTGGAACTATAAATAAGTTAAAAGAAAAAGGTAATCCTTTAGCATATGTTGGAGATGTTGTAGGAACTGGAAGTAGTAGAAAATCAGGTATCAACTCAGTTCAATGGCACATAGGTCATGATATAGAAGGTATTCCAAATAAAAGAACGGGGGGAGTTGTAATAGGAAGTATCATCGCTCCTATATTTTTCAATACTGCTGAGGATAGCGGATGTTTGCCGATTCAAGCTCCTGTTGATTCACTTGAGATGGGTGATGAGATAGTTTTAAAGCCATATGATGGTGTGATTGAAAAGGATGGAAAAGTTGTAAGCGAGTTTACATTAGAGCCAAATACTTTGCCTGATGAGATGAGAGCTGGGGGTAGGATACCACTGATTATCGGAAAAGGTTTGACTCAAAAAGCAAGAGAGGCACTTGGACTTGATAGTGGTGATATTTTCTTGAAACCAAGTCAACCAAATGATGATGGAAAAGGTTTTTCACTAGCTCAAAAAATGGTAGGTAAAGCATGTGGTATGGAGGGAGTAAAACCTGGAACCTATTGTGAGCCAGTTTGTACTACTGTTGGTAGTCAAGATACAACAGGTCCCATGACAAGAGATGAGATCAAAGAGCTTGCAGCTCTTAGTTTTGGAGCAGATTTTGTTCTTCAATCGTTTTGTCATACAGCTGCTTATCCAAAACCTGCAGATATTGAACTTCAACACACTCTGCCAAAGTTTTGGACAAGTAGAAAAGGTTTTATTCTTAGACCTGGAGATGGTGTCATCCACTCATGGTTAAATAGAATGTGTCTTCCTGATACTGTAGGAACTGGTGGAGATTCTCATACAAGATTTCCTATTGGTATCTCGTTTCCTGCAGGAAGTGGTCTTGTAGCATTTGCAGCAGTTACTGGAATGATGCCTCTTACTATGCCTGAGTCTGTTTTGGTTAGATTTAAAGGAGAGATGCAACCTGGAATTACTCTTAGAGATCTTGTAAATGCTATTCCTTATCAAGCTATCAAAGATGGACTTTTGACAGTGGATAAAAAGGGTAAAAAGAATGTATTTGCAGGAAGAATTTTAGAGATAGAGGGTCTTGAAGATTTAAAATGTGAACAAGCTTTTGAGCTTAGTGATGCAAGTGCTGAAAGAAGTGCGGCCGCATGTGCAGTTAAGCTAAACAAAGAACCTATAATCGAGTACTTAGAGTCAAATATCGTATTAATTGAAGAGTTGATAAAACAAGGATATGAGGATAAGGCTACACTGCAAAGAAGAGCAGACAAGATGAGAGAGTGGATCAAAAATCCAGAACTTCTTGAGGCTGACAAAGATGCAAATTATGCGGCTGTGATTGAGATCGACTTAAATGAGATCAAAGAGCCGATTCTTGCATGTCCAAATGATCCTGATGATGTGAAGACTCTTAGTGAAATTCATGAGCAAGGTTTAAAAACTGATATAGATGAAGTATTTGTTGGAAGTTGTATGACAAATATCGGTCTTTTTAGAGCTTTGGGAGAAGTGCTTAGAGGTGAGGGACAAGTTCCTACAAAACTATGGGTATGTCCTCCTACAAAGATGGATGAGAAGACTCTTCAAGAGGAGGGTTACTATGCAGTATTTGGTGAGGCAGGAGCAAGAACTGAGCTTCCTGGATGTTCACTTTGTATGGGAAATCAAGCTAAGGTAGGACAAGGAGCTTGGGTATTTAGTACGAGTACAAGAAACTTTGATAATAGACTTGGTAAAGACTCAAAAGTTTATCTAGGATCTGCTGAACTGGCTGCTGTTGTAGCTTTGAAGGGTAAGATTCCTACTATTGAAGAGTATATGGAAATAGTTCCAAAGAAGATCAAGCCAGAAATTAAAGATGATGTTTATAAATATCTAAACTTCAATCAAGTCGAAAAAGAGTCACTTGAGGAGTTGGTAAAGTAGTTTGATTTTTAAAAAGCTCATATTACCGTTTATCATAATTATATCCATAGGTATAGGGGGAGCTCTCCTCTATACCAAATCCTACTTAGAAGAGAAAATCACAGTACCAAAACTACTTCATATCCAAAAAGGATCAACCAAGTCATCATTAAATGACCTTAAATCAAAAGGTTTGGATATTGGCTTCTTAGACTACTATCTGATAAAAAGGTATGGTTATCCACAAGCTGGCTGGGTTGAGTTTAATGATACAACTTTGACAAGAGATAGATTTTTATACGCTCTTACACATTTAAAAGCAGCAAGTAAAAATATCACTCTGATTCCAGGTGAGACGACAGAGATTTTTTTAGAGTCGATTGCTAAAAGATTTTCATTAGATCTAAAAAAGCTAAAAAAATCGTATAAAAAATATGCTCCATACCCTGATGGTGTACTCTTTGCTAATAGTTATAATATTCCAATTAGCATGGATGAAGATAAAATTATGTTACATTTAGTAACACTTTCACTAAAAAGACATAAAAAAATATCTTTAAAGGAGCTAGGAAAATATGATGAAAAAGAGTGGTTTAAAAAGATTGTAACAACAGCATCAATCATCCAAAAAGAGGCTGCAAATGTTAAGGAGATGCCTATAATTTCGGGTGTGATTGAAAATAGATTGAAAAAAAATATGCCCTTACAAATGGATGGAACATTAAACTATGGAAAGTATTCGCATATCAAAGTAACATCCAAAAGAATCAAAGAAGATAACTCTGCTTTTAATACCTACAAGCACAAATCTCTTCCACCTTATCCAGTTTGTACAGTCTCCAAAGATGCGATTATTTCGGCGATACATCCACAAAAAAGCAAATATTTATATTTTGTAAAGGGTAAAAACAATAGACATATTTTTAGTTCAAGCTACAAAGAGCACAAAAAACATATCAAATAAATGTGTAAAATTGTAACACTTTTGCTTGGATATATGTTACAATTTGTAAATTATTAACTTTATAATCTAAAATAAAAAGATAAGTTGATATAATAATGTTTCAAAAAATTGCATAAATGCAACAAATAAGTAAACTTCAAAAAAAGGATATCACAATGTCACAAACAATTGAGTGGACAAAAATTGACGAAGCACCAGCACTTGCTACATATTCACTATTTCCGATAGTAAAACAGTTCTTAAAGGATGCAGGAGTAAATATCGAGCAGATTGATATATCTTTGGCAGCTAGAGTACTTTCAGCTATGGGACAAGGTGAAGATAATTTGGCAAAATTGGGTGAGTTGGTTAATAAAGAGGAAGCAAATATTATAAAGCTTCCAAATATTTCAGCTTCAATTCCTCAACTAAAAGAGTGTATAGCAGAACTTAAATCTCAAGGTTTTGATATTCCAGATTTTCCTGAAGATCCTCAAAGTGATGAGGAGAAAGAGTTAAGAAAGAAGTATGCCTCGTGTCTAGGATCTGCAGTTAACCCAGTCTTAAGAGAAGGAAACAGTGACAGAAGAGCGGCAGATGCAGTTAAAAAATTTGCTCAAAAACATCCACATAGATTAAAAGATTTCTCTAGTGACTGTAAAGCTTATGTAGCTTATATGGATAGTGGAGATTTTTATGAGAATGAGAAGTCTGTTATCGTGGATAAAGATGACAAGCTAAGCATTCAGTTAAATGGAAAAGAGATAACAACGATGGATGTAACAGCTAAAGATGTTGTTTCTGCTACATTTTTAAGTGCTCAAAAATTAAAAGATTTTTTAGCTAAGACTATAAAAGATGCAGAAGATAAAGATCTTCTTTGGTCAATTCACCTTAAAGCTACTATGATGAAAGTTAGTGATCCTATTATGTTTGGATATGCTGTAAGTGTATTTTTTAAAGATATATTTGAGAAATATGCTGATGAGTTTGAAAAACTAGGAGTTAATCCTGATCTTGGACTTGGAGATCTGCTTAATAAAATCGAAAAGAGTGATAAAAAAGATGAGATAGAAGCAGCTATTAAAGATGCGATTTTGAGTGGAAAGCCAAATATCGCTATGGTTGATAGTGATAATCTAATCACAAATCTTCACTTCTCAAATGATATCATCATCGATGCTTCTTTGCCTCCAGTTATCAGAGAGGGTGGAAAGATGTGGAATAAAGATGGAGAGCTTCAAGAGACAGTTGCTGTGATTCCAGATCGATGTTATGCGACAATGTATAGTGAGATTTTAGAGGATTGTAAAACTAACGGTCAATTTGATGTAACAACTATGGGACATGTCTCAAATGTAGGTTTGATGGCAAAAAAAGCTGAAGAGTACGGATCTCACCCATACACTTTCAGAGTTGCTGAAGATGGTGTTGTAGAGGTAAAAGATAGCAGTGGAAATACTCTTATGAGTTTTGATGTAGAAGAAGGTGATATTTGGAGAGCTTACAATGCAAAAGATGTTGCTATAAAAGATTGGGTAAAATTGGCAGTTGAGAGAGCTAGACTTACTGGAAATCCTGCTGTTTTTTGGCTTGATGAAAAAAGAGCTCATGATGCAAATATCATAAAAAAGGTTAATGAGTATCTTAAAGATCACGATACTTCAGGTCTTGAGATAAAAATCATGCCTCCTGAAGAAGCGATGGTTTATACATTAAAAAGAGTTAGAGAAGGTAAAGATACAATCAGTGTTACAGGAAATGTCTTAAGAGATTACTTAACTGATCTATTCCCTATTTTAGAGCTTGGAACTAGTGCTAAGATGATGTCAATCGTTCCTTTACTTGCTGGTGGAGGATTGTTTGAGACAGGTGCAGGGGGAAGTGCTCCAAAGCATGTTGAACAATTTTTAAAAGAGGGACACTTAAGATGGGATAGTTTAGGAGAGTTTTTAGCTTTGGCCGAGTCTCTTAGAATGATCTATAACAAAACTGGAAATGAAAAAGTAAAAGAGCTTTGTGAAGGATTAGATAGAGCAAATGAGGCTTATCTTGATAACAATAATGCTCCTTCAAGAAAAGCAGGAGAGCCTGACAATAAAGCAAGCCACTACTATCTAGCGATGTATTGGGCTGATGCTCTTGGTAAAAACGATCCAAAATATGCAAAAGTTGCAAAAGAGCTAAAAGATAATGAAGCCAAGATTTTAGAAGAGTTATTATCTGTTGAGGGTAAAGAAGCGGACATTGGAGGATATTATCACCCAGATGATAAGAAGGCTGAAGCGGCTATGAGACCAAGTCCTACACTAAATAAGATCATAGAGTCAATCTAAGTAAAGGATAGCAGTGAAGATATCACAAAGAGGTAAAAAAGTTACAGTTATTGGCACTGGAAATGTGGGTGCGACTGTAGCTTTTATACTCTCAATGAACGGCACTTGTCATGAAGTAATGCTAAGAGGTAGAGATTATGAGAGAGCTCTTGGCAAAGCTATCGATATGTCACAAGCTGCTAATGCTGCTAGACAACATACTATCGTAGAGGCTGCAAAAAAGCCTGAAGATATTGCCGGTAGTGATATCGTGGTCATCACTGCTGGAGCTCCTAGAACTCCTGGTATGAGTAGAGATGATCTTCTTCTAACGAATGCAAATATAGTTAAAAAATATGCCCAAGAGATTAAAAAATATGCTCCTGATTCTATCATAATAGTTGTAGCCAATCCCCTTGATGTGATGACCTATGTAGCTTTAAAAGAGAGTGGTTTTCCAAGAGAGAGAGTGATTGGGATGGCTGGAATTTTAGATGCTGCTAGGATGGCTCACTTTATCTACCAAGAGCTTGGATATGGAGCAGGGCAGATAAGAGCAACTGTGATGGGTGGACATGGGGATAGTATGGTTCCTCTTACAAAATTCACTACAGTTGCTGGTGTTCCTATCGAAGATCTTCTTACAAATAGTGAGATCGTAGATATCGTTGAGAAGACTAGGCATGGTGGGGCGGAGATCGTATCACTACTAAAGACAGGATCAGCCTATTATGCACCTGCTAAAGCGACAGCTGTGATAGTAGAAGCTATTCTTAGAGATACCAAGCAGATACACTCATGTGCAGTCTATTTACAAGGTGAATATGGTGCAAAAGATATCGTAAGTGGAGTTCCTGTGATGATTGGGGCTGATGGAGTTGAAAAGATCATTACTGAGATGGTACTAAAGCACAAACAAAAAGAGAAGTTTAGAAAATCTGTTGAGGATGTTCAAGAGATGGTAGATAAACTGTATGAATTAAATTTTTTTAAAAAGGAGTCTTAGAGTTGGAAACAAGAATTGAAAAAGATACTATGGGAGAGGTTAAAGTTCCCAAAGATGCTTATTGGGGAGCACAAACCCAAAGAAGTATCCAAAACTTTAAAATCGGCGAAGAGACTATGCCTTATGAGATTACAAGAGCATTCTCATATCTAAAAAAGGCTGTAGCTCTAGTTAATAAAGATTTAGGAAAGTTAGATCCAAAAATCGCAGATGCTATCGCACAAGCTGCTGATGAGATGCTCGAGGGTAAACTTGATGGAAATTATCCGCTAGTTGTATGGCAGACTGGAAGTGGAACTCAATCAAATATGAATAATAACGAAGTCTTGGCAAATCGTGCTACTGAGATTTTGGGTGGAGATTTTAGAAAAGAGAAGTTGGTTCATCCAAATGATGATGTAAACAAATCTCAAAGTTCAAATGATACATATCCTACAGCTTTACATGTAGCAGCTATAATCGCAGTGGAAGAGAGTTTGATTCCTGCCATTGAAAAGCTAGAAAATACTCTAGATAAAAAAGCAAAAGAGTTTGCAGATATTGTGAAGATCGGAAGAACCCACTTGCAAGATGCTACTCCTTTGACTCTTGGTCAAGAGATTAGTGGTTGGGTTGAGATGCTAAAAAAATCTAAGAAGATGATTAGTGATTCACTTGATGCTGTAAGAGAGTTGGCCCTTGGTGGAACGGCAGTAGGAACTGGATTGAACGCTCATCCTGAGCTTGGTGAGAGAGTGGCAAAAAGACTTAGTGAGTTAACAGGACACGATTTTGTTACAGCTCCAAATAAATTTCATGCACTTACTTCTCATGATGCACTAGTATTTGCTCATGGAGCTATCAAAGCACTAGCAGCTGATATGATGAAGATAGCAAATGATGTTAGATGGTTGGCATCGGGGCCAAGGTGTGGTATCGGTGAGATCTCAATTCCTGAGAATGAGCCTGGAAGTTCTATCATGCCTGGAAAGGTAAATCCTACCCAAAGTGAAGCAGTTACTATGGTGGTTTGCCAAGTGATGGGTAATGATACTACAATTGGAATTGCTGCTAGTCAGGGTAACTTTGAGTTAAATGTATTTAAGCCAGTAATTGCTTATAACTTTTTGCAATCAGTTAGATTAATGGCTGATTCGATTGTTTCATTTAATGATAATGCAGCTGTTGGAATTGAGCCAAACAAAGATAAGATAGATCACTATCTTCATAACTCTTTGATGCTTGTAACTGCTCTAAACCCTCATATCGGTTATGAGAATGCGGCAAAGATAGCTAAAACTGCACACAAAAATGGCACAACTTTAAAAGAAGAGGCTGTGAAGCTTGGACTTTTGAGTGAAGAGGAGTTTGACAAGTTTGTTAGACCAGAAGATATGATTGCTCCAAAAGCATAGGCAAATATAAATAAAGGAGAGTAGATGAATATACATGAGTATCAAGCAAAACAGATTTTCCAAAAGTATGGTGTTCCTACACCAAAAGGAATCATTGCAAACTCTGTTGATGAAGCAGTAGCGGCTGCAAAAGAGCTTGGAGGTCCAATTTGGGTGGTAAAGGCTCAAATTCATGCTGGAGGAAGAGGACTTGGTGGTGGAGTTAAGTTGGCAAAGTCACTTGAAGAGGTGAAGCAGTTTGCTGATGAGATTCTTGGAATGACTTTAGTAACTCACCAAACAGGCCCTGAGGGTAAATTGGTTCAAAAAGTCTATATCGAAGATGGAGCGGATATTCAAGATGAGTTTTATCTTGGAGTTGTTTTAGATAGAGCAAAAGAGATGCCAGTTATCATGGCTTCAACTGAAGGTGGTATGGAGATAGAGAAGGTTGCTGAAGAGACTCCTGAGAAGATTGTCAAAGTTGCAGTTGATCCATCTATCGGTTTTCAGCCGTTTCATGGAAGAGAGCTTG
>CAZYJF010000003.1:0-20288 GCA_964647715.1 uncultured Sulfurospirillum sp.
CATCTGTTGCTACTCCTATGGCATCTTTGTCTTTGCCTTTTGAGCCTATGATTCCAGCTACATGAGTTGCATGTTCTCCTATACTTAGATTATTTTCATTGTGCTTTATCCACTCTACCCTTCTTTTTAGTTCGATGTGATCATTTTCTACAAAAGCTCCATCTACCACAGCTACATCAACACCTCTTCCACTTAAGTGATACTTGCTATAAAGAGTATCTACATTCATCAAACCTCGCCCTATAAGATCATCAGATTGTAAAACCTTGGCATTACCTCTTCTTGGTAGTAAAATATTTTGAGCGATTAATCCATAATGTTTTTGATAGTAGGCTTCTGCTCTACCTTTGCACTCTATTTTTATGACATCATTGTACTGGCTATTAGAAATCTTTAACTTATCATAGTGAGCAGTAAGTTTACAGCCATTTGCCAACTCATCATCCATCCAAACTATCTTATCTATCTTTATCTCATCTTGGAAATTATCATCTTGACTAGCCCATGAGAGTCTAAAAGTTTCAGGCTCATTATCAGGAGTTGCTAACAAAAATTTTACACCATTTACCTCATAGCCATTAATAATTTTTTTGTAACTATTTGTAGTGATATAGCTTTTATTGCTAAATGTTTTTACATCGTGTTCTTTTTCTAAGATCATATAATCGAGCAGATTATAACGGTGTTGATCTGATAAAACTCCTTCTATTTTCATATCGTCTTTGGCTTTTACGACTACTACTCTTGTAACAGAGTCACTTAAACCCTTTTCATCGGTAACACTGTATTTTAATTCATATCTTCCTTCATGGTATAGATCTACACTGCCAGTAACTATGATCTTGGAGTTTATCGTAGCAAACTCCTCTCTATCATATGCCTTGGCAAAGGGAATTGTAAGACTTTTAGCAAGTTCTACTTCTATCTGCTTTGCTCCAATCAACTCTATTTTGGGTGGGGTATTTTCTACTACAAATATATGTTTTGTAAAACCACTTTTTACACCATCTCTATCGATGTAGTACTCTTGTGTGTACTCTCCTATTTTGCTTGTATCTACCTTTCCTATATATTGATATGTCTTATTTAATGCATTGCCATTATTATCTACTAGTAATAGTTGATCATGCTTATATATCTCATCTTTATATACAATCTCTACTAAACCTCTTTCGAGTGAGAGATTTTCTACATTTCCAAAACTGTCATTTTCAACTTTTATGAGATTGACTTTTGATTGGATCTCAGCTCTATTGATCTTTACTGGGGAAGAGTTTTTTATAATATCTTGTTCTTTTTGGATAAGAGCTTGCTTATCTTTAGGTGTGTCAGAGGCTGCTTCACTTCCACTTGCACCACCACAGGCAGATAAAAATGAAATTAAAATAAACATTCCTAGATGCTGGAGAGTTTTTTTCATAATGTTTTCCTTAGGAGATTTAGAGAAAGATCGACAAATTATTAAAAAATAGGATAATTTGTTATAATCTTGGAATAGAATTTGCAACTGATTTCATATAGTGTAGAGGATTTACACAATGAGGGATAAAATTGTCATTTATATTAAGAGTTTTTGCTTTATCTTTGATCCTTGCAAATCTATATGCAAGTCCATATAAAAGTGACAGAGTCAGATATTCACTGATTAAAAAATTTCAACAAACTTACCCAAATATGACAATCTTACATCTGTTTATATCTCCACTTAGCAGTCCACCTAGGGATTTTTCCAGCTATAAAATGGAAGCTATTTACATACCTCAAACTTCACTAAGAAACTATAAAGGAACATTTTCAATCATCTACACAAATGGTACAAAGGAGAGAAAACTCTACTATAGATATCTACTTGATGCAAGATTACCTCTTTATAAAGCGACACAGGCGATAAGAAGAGGTGAGATTGTAGATGAGGGTGTTGTGGACTTGGAAGATGTGAAGTTTGATCACATAAGATACAACCCCATTAACAGTTACTATCTTGGACGATATATCGCAAAAAGATATATACCAGTAGATAGCATAATCACTACAAAAGATCTCAAACTGATACCTGATATTAAAAGAGGAGATATCATAGGAGCAACTCTATATGATAGTGGCATAGTAGCAAACTTTAGTGTCAAAGCACTCCAAGATGGGATAGTTGGTGAAGTTATTCGAGTAAGAAAAGATCATAAAAAAACATTTAAAGCTAAGATCATCTCAAAATCACAAGTGGAGATCTTAGAGTGAGAGTGATACTTGCTGTTAGTGGAGCTAGTGGTGTTGAATTGGCAAATAGATTTATTGAGTATCTGCCAAAAGAGATAGAACTTTACACAATATTTTCAGAAAATGCAAAAGTAGTTATAGAAAAAGAGATGAAAGTGGAGAGCTTTTTAGATAGTGATATTTCAGCCAAGGTAGCCAGTGGTTCATTTAAATGTGATGCGATGATAGTCCTTCCATGCAGTATGAATACTTTAGCAAAAATATCTTGCGGTATCGCAGATAATCTTACTACTAGAACAGCATCAGTTATGATAAAAGAGCAACGAAAACTAATCCTTGCTCCAAGAGAGCTTCCATTATCAGCAATTGCACTAGAAAATATGCTAAAATTGTCAAAACTCAATACTATTATCGCCCCACCAATTATCGGATACTACTCCTCTCCAAAAACGATAGAAGAGATGGAGAAATTTTTGGTAGGTAAGTGGTACGATTTGTTGGGGATTGAACACAATCTATTTAAAAGGTGGGGAGAGTGAAAAGAAAAGTTGCTATATATCCAGGGACTTTTGATCCTGTGACGATAGGTCATATGGATATTATCAAAAGGGCTACTGATATATTTGATGAAGTGATTGTTGCAATCGCACCATCAACTGATAAAAAACCGATGTTTAGTCTTGATAAAAGAAAAGAGATGCTTGAGATTGCTTCAAGAGATTTAGATGGCATTAAAGTGGTGATCTTTGATACACTTTTGGTTGATTTTGCCAAGAAAATGGGGACAAATATCATTCTAAGAGGATTAAGAGCTGTAAGTGATTTTGAGTATGAACTTCAACTTAGTTATGCCAACTCATCATTAGATCCGGATATAGAGACTATATTTTTGATGCCAAGTCTTGAAAATGCATTTATCAGCTCAACAGTAGTTAGAGCTATACTTAAGCATAATGGAAATGTAGATCACTTGGTTCCTAAAGAGATTTTGCATATGTTAGAGAGTAGATAATGTATATACTTTTTGAAGGTGTTGATACTAGCGGTAAAAGTACACAGGCAAAACTGCTACATGAAAGTATCAAAGGCTCGATTTTGACCAAAGAACCAGGAGGTAGTGATCTTGGAGTTAAGATTAGAGAGATTATCTTAGATCATGGAGTCAAAAGCAAAAGAGCTGAACTCTTTATGTTTTTAGCAGATCGTGCTGAACATTTTGAAGAGATTGTTCAATCAAATTTAGACAAGGTAGTTATCAGTGACAGAGGGTTGATATCAGGTATAGCTTATGCGATGGCAAATGAAGATATATCTCTTGATTTTTTAATAGAGTTAAATCTATTTGCACTAAAAAATCATCTGCCTGATAAAGTGATCTTACTTCAGACAAACAGTGAGTTAATCAAAAGCCGGATCAGTGTAAGATCAGCTGATATGATTGAGAAAAGAGGGATAGAATATCTTCTTCAAATTCAAAAAAATATGCATATAGTTGTAGAAAAATTGAAAATCCCTTATAAAGTCATTGATGCGAATAAGAGTATAGATGAGATAGCAGTAGAAGTAAAGGAGTTTATAGATGATTAAAGCACTCAAGGGTATGAAAGATCTGCTTCCTCCAGATGAGAATCAAAAGTTTCAATATTTCATAGAAAATGCTTCAAGAATTGTCAAAAAGTATGGATTTGAATTTGTCCAAACACCGATCTTGGAGGAGACTGCCCTGTTTATCAGAAGTGTCGGAGAGAGTAGCGACATCGTGGGTAAAGAGATGTACCAGTTTATAGATAAAGGCAAGAATGATGTCTGCTTAAGACCCGAAGGAACTGCTGGAGTGGTTAGAAGCTTTGTAGAGCATAAGCTAGATAGAATTGGTGGGGTGAATCGATTTTTTTATTATGGTCCTATGTTTAGGTATGAGAGACCTCAAAAGGGAAGATTTAGACAGTTTCACCAATTTGGCTGTGAGAGTTTTGGTGAGCAAAATCCAAAAGAAGATGCACATATAATTTTGATGATAAAAGAGATTTTAGACTTTTTTGGGGTAAATTATACTCTTGAGTTAAACTCTCTTGGATGTCCTAAATGTCTTCCTCCATTTAAAGCAAAGTTAGTAGAGTTTTTAGATAAAAGTGATGAGTTTTGCGAGGATTGCAAACGAAGAAAAGAGACCAACCCAATAAGAGTGTTTGATTGCAAAAATAGTAAGTGCCAAGAACTTCTAAAAGATGCACCAAGACTAAATAGTGAGCTTTGTGATGAGTGTCAAAATAGTTTTGATTCACTTTTACACTATCTTGAACTTTTAGATGTAAAATATACTATAAATCCAAACTTAGTAAGAGGACTTGACTACTACACAAAGAGTGCTTTTGAGTTTATCAGTGGTGATCTAGGATCCCAAAATGCAGTCGCAGGTGGTGGTAGATATGATAGATTGGTAGAATTTTTAGGAGGTCGCCCTACTCCAGCTATAGGATTTGCTATTGGGATCGAGAGATTGATGAGTATTATAGAGCTTCCTAAAAAACAAAGAGATGGATATTATTTTGGGATCATGAGTGAAGAGGCAGAAGATCTTATCTTAAAAGTTGCAAAGAAGTATAGACAAGAGAACAAAATTATCCTCAGTTATGAGATAAGATCACTAAAAGCACATCTTAAAAGTGCAGATAAGGCAAATGCTAGATTTTGTGCAGTCATTGGCGAAGATGAATTAAAAAATGGTGAAATTTGGATAAAAGATTTAGAACTCAAAGAAGAAAAAAGAGAGAAGATTGACTAAAGATTATGGATTAGAGATTTGGGCTGATGATAACTTTATCGTTCAAAAGGATAAACTTCATATCAATTACAAAAGCTCACCTGCGATTTATGATATAGTGCAAAAGATACGAAAAGATGGGCTGAGAGGTCCTCTTTTACTAAGATTTCCTCATCTAGTAAAAAAACAGAGGGATTTACTATATGAGAGCTTTCAAAACTCTATAGATGAGTTAAATTACAACGGAGAGTTCAATGCAGTATTTCCTCTTAAAGTTAATCAATTTCCAAACTTTATCGATCTACTACTCCAAACGAAGCAAAATTATCGTTATGGATTAGAAGCAGGTAGTAAGGCAGAGCTACTTCTTGCCATCTATAAAAGCAAAGATAATAGTCCTATTTTGGTAAATGGCTTTAAAGATAGAGAACTGATCAATTTAGCTTTTTTATCAGCTCAAATAGGTCAAGATATCACTCTTACAATCGAAGGTATCCATGAACTTGAATCAATCATAGAGCTAGCAAAGAACAGTAATATGGCTCTACCAAAGATAGGGATTAGAATCAAACTTCATGGATCAAGTGTTGGGGCTTGGGCTAAAAGTGTGGGAGCTAACTCAAAGTTTGGACTTACTTCTACTGAATTGATTGAAGCGGTGGAGTTGATGAAAAAGCATAAGTTGATAGAGAATTTTCATCTAATCCATTTTCATATAGGATCTCAAATCACTTCAATAGATCCACTCAAAAAAGCCCTAAGAGAAGCTGGACATATATATAGTGATCTTATCAATCTTGGAGCTTATAATCTAAGCACTATCAATCTAGGTGGTGGTTTACCTATCGAATACTCACAAACAAAATCTACTATCAACTATTCACTACAAGAGTATGCAAATGATGTAGTCTTTATGCTTCAAACGATAGCCAAGACGAAAGGTGTTGATGAGCCAAATATCATCATAGAGTCTGGAAGATTTGTAAGTGCTTCTCATGCTATGCTAGTAGCACCAGTGTTTGAGCTCTTTTCACAAGAGTACTCTAAAAATGCCCTCAAATTAAAAGAGAAAAATCCACCTATCATCGATGAACTCAATGAACTTTATGAAGATATCACAAAAGAGAATGCAAGAGAGTTCTTGCATGATAGTTTTGATCATTTAAATTCAATATTTACACTTTTTGATCTAGGTTATGTTGATCTTATAGATAGATCAAATGCAGAGATTTTAGCACACCTTATCATGAAAAAGTCGATTAAGCTCTTAGGAGATGGGGAGAGTGATGATCTTTTGAGAGTAAAAGATTTAATTCAAGAGAAATATTTGATGAATTTTTCACTCTTTCAAAGTATCGCCGATTTTTGGGGATTAAAACAGCACTTCCCTACCATGCCACTATCAAAGTTGGATAAAAAACCGATTCATTCAGCCAATCTTTGGGATATCACTTGTGATAGTGATGGTGAGATATCTTTTAGTGAAGATGAGCCACTCTATCTACATGAAGTAGATTTGGAAAATGAAGACTATTTTATTGGAATATTTTTAGTAGGAGCTTATCAAGAGATTCTTGGAATGAAACACAATCTATTTGCACATCCAAGTGAAGCTACAATCTACATAGATGAGAAAAGCTATGAAATTACTAAAGTGATAGAGAGTGCTTCAATTTTAGATATTTTGGACGATTTAGCATATAATAAAGATGATATACTCTTTAAAATCAAAGAGTTGATTAACAGTACTTCTTTTATAAAAGCTAATGATAAAGAGAGATTTAAGAGAGTTTTGGAAAATATAGTCAAAGAGAACGGTTATCTAAAAACTATCGACTAAAAAGGGAAAATTATGGGTAAATGCTCACTATTTAAAATCATAAAAGAGGATCTTTCAGTTCCTTGGAAAAATGATCCTGCTATCACTTCTAGATTTGAGCTATTTACCAACTATCCTGGAGTGTGGGCATTAATCAACTATCGTATAGCAAACAGACTCTACAAAAGAGGATGGAGAAGATTTGCAAGAATTATGATGGGACTTACTCAAGTCGTTACAAATGTCGATATACACCCAGCTGCTACGATAGGTAAGAGAGTTTTTATAGATCATGCCTTTGGAGTTGTCATCGGGGAGACTGCTATCATAGAAGATGATGTTTTGATCTACCAAGGTGTAACACTTGGAGGTGTGAGCTTGGATAAGGGAATTAAAAGACACCCTACTATAAAGAAGGGGGCAGTTATTGGTGGTGGAGCAAAGGTATTGGGAGATATTGAGATTGGTGAGTATGCAAGAGTTGGAGCAAACTCTGTTGTCATCAAATCAGTACCAGCAGACTCAACAGCCGTTGGAATTCCAGCAAGAGTGATCAAAAAAGGAAAAGATAGTTCACAACTCTCTCACAATAAAATCCCAGATATCAACAAACAACTATTTATATACTTGACAAAAAGAGTTGAGGCATTAGAAGATGCACTTTTAAATCATCATGAAAAACAGTTACCAGAAAAAGATAAAGAGTTGGAGAGGGTATATAAAGATTTTATAGATTCAATCGATAAGTAGTTTGTAAATTCGATGACTAAAAGTCATCGAAAATTTATCTAACTGCGTTTTCTTTTGGATCGTAAACTGGTTCAGGTTGTTCACAGTTACAAGGAAGTTTAACAACTTTCTCTTTTACAACAACTTTCTCAACCACTCTTGTTCCAGCACCAAATAGATATGAAAGACCTAGAGTTGGTACTACATCTACAGTTTCACACTTCTCTTTGTAAAGAACTCTAACCTCTGGGTTTAATGCCCATTTATCAGCCAAGCTTATACCAAGCCCAAGACCAGCATCATAGAACCATTGACCACTACAAGCTGCATTGTTTCTTACAATACCATCTTCATAGTTTTCATAACCACCACCTAGTAGTAGGTAAGGAACCATTTTTTTCCAAGGCTCTGCTTTTTTAAATACAGCATTCAAAGAGAATCTATTAACACTTGTAGAATCACCTTTTCCATCAAATGGCTTTGAACCTTTGTTTAGATCAGCATCAATAACTCTCTCATATCCACCTCTAACACCAAAGTTGTCATTAAAAAATGTATGAATATTGATACCAGCTACTGGAGCATCATCAATTACACAATCACTATCAGCAAAATTATATCCACCATAGATATTAAGACCAGAATTATAACCTCCTGCTATTGCTGAACTACTCAATACTGCAACTGCGGCACATGCAATAAGACTCTTTTTTATCATTAAAACTCCTTTTTAATTGAATATATTTTTACTTAAACCTAGTTTAACTACTTAAATAAAAAACTAAATCAAGTCAATATTCAAACATTCTAATCAAAGTTACCTTAAATTAACTTTACTATTTTACAAAATATTAAATTTTTTTAAAAAACTATCATTAATGTTTATTATTTTTCTCTTTCTCAAATCATCTATGACATCTTTATCACAATCTGTATCATCAGGCCACCGTCTGCTAAACCCATCAATTTCACCTTTGTTGGTTCCGTCAATTCCTATAAACTCTGTCTCTAAAAAGATATCCCTTTTTGCATCAATATTATTTACAACTCTCCATATCAGCATATAAGGATTTTCAAGATCATTTTTTTCTTCATCAACAAAAACAAGAAGTTTGGTGTATGGTTTTATCTCTTTAAGATCATTGTAGATCTCTTTTACAGCTCTTTTTTTATCTATAGATATAACAGAAATTGGAGTTTTGGTATATTGTTTATACTGTTTAACTCCTTTTATAGATGGATCTATTTTTTTCATCTTTTCATACAGTTCTTCATCACTGATTCTTTTCTTTTTTGGAAAGTCAACATTATCTTTTGTACAATCAACTCCTAGCTTACCTCCATATGCAAAATCGTTAGAGGAGTGATCTAGTGCATCACAGACCCCCTCACTGATGATGATATTATCCACCATAACCCGATCTAAAATATAATCACTCAAAGCATCATAATCTTCAATCGGCGGTGCATCATCTGCTACAAAGATGGCATGTTTTACAAAGCTCATCTGCCCTACTCCCCAAAATGCATGCATAAATTGTTTGGCGTGACCTGGATAGAGTGGCTTCATTTTGGCGATGATTAAGTTATGAAAGACTCCGTTTTCTGGCATCACATAATCGATTAGATCAGGTGCAGTAGTCTTTAGAAGTGGTAAAAATATCCTCTCTGTCGCCCATCCCATATACTTATCTTCAAGAGGTGGTTTACCTACAACTGTTGCTAGGTAGATTGGATCTTTTTTGCTTGTAATTGCACTAACTTCCATGAGGGGATACTCCTCTTCAAGGGTATAGTATCCTGTATGATCTCCAAATGGTCCTTCAATTCTCATCTTGGCAGGATCTACAAAACCCTCTATGATAAAGTCTGCATCTTCAGGAACATAAAGTTCATTACTAATACACTTTACCAATCTGGCATTCTCATTTTTGATAAAGCCATAAAGCAATAATTCAAATATACCGTGAGGTAAAGGAGCAGTCGCACACCAAGTATAGAGAGGATCACCACCGATTGCTATGGATACTGGCATCTTCACACCTGCTTCTTTATACTCATGAAAAAAGTTAGCACTATCTTTATGAATCTGCCAATGCATTCCAAGGTGAGTTTTATCATAGACTTGGAGTCTATACATCCCTAAGTTTTTTCTTTTTCCATCTAATGATTGGGTATAAACCTGTCCCATTGTGATAAATGCTCCACCATCTTTGGGCCAAGTCTTTAGGATTGGCAAGGCTTCAAGGTCAGGATCACTCATCACTATCTCTTGGGAGGCTCCTTTTGATTTTAATCTCTTTGGAAAAACATTTTTAAAAGAGATAAGTCTGCCAATCATTCCAATCTTATCACTAAAAGATGTCGGAGGTTTTAGTTTGAGAAGTTCATCGATCTCTTTGGCTATAAGATCAGGATCTTTTTCCAAAAAGAGTTCTGTTGCTCTTTGGGATCCAAAAAGATTCATCAAAACCGGAGTTTCAAACTTTTTATTCAATCTTTTAGAGACTGGATTTTTAAACAGAAGTGCTTTTGAATCCTCTTTTTTTACCTCAATATAAGCAATATGTGGAATCTCTAGATCGATATCAAGCTCTTCTTCAATCTCTCTTAACAAACCATGCTCTTTTAGTAGCCTAATCGCCTCTTGCATAGATAAACTCCTTTATATGAACAGTTCTAACAATAGTATATCTTTAGTTAATAGCTAATCAAAAAGAAAATATAACTTTTATTAACCTTTTATTATTAATTTAACCTTTAATTAAGAAACTTATTATAATATATCCCCACAAGTAAATTATAAATTATAAGGTATATTTATGCACTATCTAAAGATCGATGGAAAATTAGTCTCTATAATTCTAGCAATCTCTCTTTTAAGTGGTTGTGGTAAGAGTTCATCTTCAAGTCTTGACAAAAATCAAAGCAACACTCAAAGAGAGAGCCAATCTGCAAGTATGGATACTACTGCTCCGACTATTTCACTGATGGGAGAAAGAAGAGTATCTATCACAGTAGATGAGAATTTTACAGATCCAGGATTTAGTGCTATGGATGATAAAGATGGTGATCTTAGCTCTTTAGTTAAGGTAGAGAGTGATCTTAACACTCACAAAGAGGGAAATTACACGATAAGTTATAGTGTGAGTGACAGCTCATCAAACAAAACAACAACAAAGAGATATATCAGTGTTGTAAGGGTAGATGATCCTAAAAGTGTTATCCCTATAGATTCAAATATAGAACTAAAAAAAGAAAAAAATGTTTTATATTATGCAGATCCAAGACCTCAAGAGCATGGATTAAATCGAGTCCTTCGCATTGATTATGCACATATGACTTATGAAGCTATACCAGTAAACGGTATCAACCCTCACTCTATAGATAGAGCTGGTGAGAGTGATAGATTTTATATCAGGACTCAAAACTCTGATTCGTTTGATGTGGTCAACTTCAAAACAGGAGAGGTTAAGAGTGTAAATTTGGGAGATCACAAACCAAGAGCCATAGGTGCTTATAATAAGAAATATAACATTCAACTACTCTCGGCAAAAGATATGCCAGTGGTGGATATTATCGATGTATCTACAGATAGAGTTGTAGCAACTCTAGGTGATAGAAATCATTACAACAAATCTCAGATCACTTCAAATGCCGGTGCAGGTTCAGCTACAGGTCACGCACTATGGTTTGATGAAGATCACTTTGGGCTCATTGATAGAGTCAATGGGGTCGTAAAAGTTTATGAGGTCAGTAAAATGGACAATAATATGCTTAATATCAAAGAGACTTCAACTTTAAGTGCAGGAACAGCTTTTCATGCGATAGAAAGAGATAGATTTCCTATCTCTAAAAAAGATACAAGAATCTTTTATGCTATGGGAGAAGGAGATCTAAGCCAAGGCTTTAATCCATATGTCTTAGAGCTTGAATTTGACCCAAAGCTAGGAGTCTTAAAGAGAACTGGAAGAACTGCATGGTTATCACAAAGTAGTGAAAGGGTTGATAATGTTTCACCCACTACTCACCATGCCGGTGTAACACCTGATGGGAAGTACTTAATCGTGCCTGTATCAGATGGTAAAGTATATATCATTGATAGAAAGTCTATGAATATCATAAAAGTACTTCCTGCAAAGCTTGGGGCTGCTCATATTGAGTTTTCCAAGAGTAGAAATTTAGCAATTGTCACAAATCACTTCTCTAATATCTTGACATTTATTGATCTAGATGATTTAAGTATCAAAAAAGAGTTGAGAATTGGTTTTCATCATCAGTTTGATCCAAATGACAAACATCTATTTCAACCACACTTTTCATATGTATCACCTGATGGTCAATACTACTATACATTTGCCACTCAAGATGGAGACTTTTTAAAGATAGATTTGGATAGTTTAGAAATCGTAGATAAGATTCATGTAGGTGGAGCACCAGAACAAGCCCACTCTTAAGGAGCTTACAAAAGCTCCTCTGCCATATTTTGAGCATCTCTTAAAAGTGAGATTACACCATTTTCAATCATCACATCTGCCAACTCTTTTCCAAGCTGAACATATGAGGATTTGTTACATACTCTTTTTTCTTTTAACATTTTTGAGCCATCAGGCATACCTACTATCGCTCTAGCTATGATTTTATCACCACTTAATTTAGCATGCACACCAATAGGAACTTGACATCCCCCTTGTAAGATAGTTACAAAATCTCTCTCAACCTTTGTCTCAATAAAGGCCTCTTCGTCATTTAAAAACTCTATCATTTCAAGCACTTTAGGATCATCAATAGCTTCGATCCCAAGAGCTGCTTGTCCCATAGCGGGTATCATCTCTGTTATATCTATAGGAGTAGCAAACTTCACACTATCAATTATCCCAAGCCTTTTGATACCGGCACTAGCTAAGATAATAGCATCAAACTCACCATCTTTTAGTTTTTGGATTCTTGTATTGATATTTCCCCTAAGAGATTTTATCTGTAAATCTTTTCTATAAGCTAAAAGTTGCATTCTTCTTCTTAGGCTTGTAGTACCTACAACTGCACCCTCAGGAAGTTCATCTATAGAACTATATTTTTCACTTAAAAGTGCATCTGTTGGATCTTCTCTTTTTGTAATAGCTGCAAGAGTAAGCCCATTGGGAAACTCCATAGGAACATCCTTTAATGAGTGAACAGCGATGTGGGCACGACCATCTAGCATTGCAAGTTCTAACTCTTTTGTAAATAGACCCTTGCCTCCTATCTTTGCCAAAGGAGTATCAAGAATCTTGTCTCCTTTGGTACTCATCTGAAGCAGTTCTACTTCAAGATCAGGATATCTCTGTTCCAAAAGAGCTTTGATATGCTCTGATTGCCAAAGGGCTAGCTTACTCTTTCTTGTTGCTATTACTAACTTTTTCACTATTTGATTAACTCTTTATACTTTTGTCTGCTAAAATCTTTCTTTCCATCAACATAGATAGTTGGTGTTCCACTTATCATCAGTTTACCTCCAGACTCGATGTCTGAGCTGTAATGTACTAAAATATCTTGGGCATTTATATCTTTTTTAGTGATCTTGGTTCCCATAGCTTTGTTAAACTCTTTTAGTATCTTATCCTCATCACTTGTATCCATCTCAAACTTTTTCGCATAAACTTTTGAAACAACATCTTTCATCCCCTGTTTCTCAGCTACCAAAATAGCCTTTATCACAGTCGGTGAAGCTTTGTGTAGCATCTGAAGTGGAAAGTGATAGTAATATAGTGCGATTTTATCAGGATGCTCTTTAACTGCTTTTAGAAGTTTGGGCATATAATCTTGACAGAATGGACATAACGGATCTGAAAATGCTACGATTTTATGCTTTGCATTTGCATTTCCATAAAGCAATCTATCTTTTTTATAAAAACTGTTATCAGTGATATCTGGAACTATCTTATCTTTTAGTGAAGATTTATTAGCAAGGGCTATAAAATCTCTAGCTAAATACTCTCCATTTGAGAAAATCTTATCATGAACAGTTGTCTTTGTATGTCTTTTATCTTTCATCTCTAGATCAATATCCAAAAAGTAAACATTCCACCCTTTTATCTGATCTATTGGTTTTGACTTTGCAACTCTGACATCTTTTAGGCTAAATTTTGGATTTACATTAATAGCTCTTTTTACAAAATCTATTATATCTTTTTTGACTCCATCATCACTACCTTTTGCATAAACAGCCCCACTACTCAATAATATCAACATCAATGATTTCAGCATCAATCGCTTCATCGTCGCTCCTTTTTCTATTTTTATTCTCTTTTAATCCGAGGATCTTTTTAGCAAAAAAGATACCAATGGAATTAAACTGTAAAAGAATTCCAAGTATATCACTAAAAAAACCTGGAATGATTAACAATATTGCACCAAGGAGTGTAAAAAGTGACATCTTTTTAAACTCATCAATGCTCATATGCCCATTTGCGAGCATACTCATACCATCAGCCAAGGTATATTTGAAACTAGAGATGATAAAAAAACCAACTCCAGCACTTACAATAATCTCGACAAATGTCCACCATCCGCCAATAGCAGAAGCGATATTGACTGTCGTCATCACTTCTAAAAAGAGATATATTATCAAATAGATCAACTATAATTCCTTAAGCTTGTTAAATATTTCATCTTTTGAGATCGTTTGCTTAGTTAAAGTCTTTCTATCAACTAATTCTACGACACCATCTTTTAAGCCTTTACCAACGATGATAGCATAAGGAAATCCAATCAATTCAAAATCCCCCATCTTAAATCCAAACCTCTCATTTCTATCATCAAGTATGACGGATTTGCCATTATCTAAAAGTTTTTGATAAAGCTCCTCCCCAAAACCTCTTTGCTCTTCATCCTTGATATTTGAGATGATGATATCATACTCAAATGGAGCAGTACTTTTTGTCCAAATAGCACCTTTGTCATCGTGATATTGTTCCACTACCACAGCCACCAATCTACTGACACCCATACCATATGTTCCCATTACAAAGGGTTTTGCTTTTCCATCTCTATCAAGAAAAGTAGCATTTAAGGCTTCTGAGTAGCTAGTTCCTAGTTGAAAAATATGCCCTACTTCTATACCTTTGGTGATATCTAGTTCAGCACCGCATTTGGTACACTCATCACCCTTTTTAACTGAAACTAGATCACAATATTCAAAATCTTTATCTTTAAAACTATATCCAACATAGTGATAATCTTTTTTATTGGCACCACAAATCATAAGATCTCTGTTCTTTAATCTCTCATCTACAAAAAATTTCACTTTTAAATCAAATGGGCCTATAAAACCAGCACTTAGACCTGCTTTGTTTAGATCGTCTTCGTTTGCATCCTCTAATTCCAAAGCTTTGGCAATATTTTGTGCTTTTGTCTCTTGAAGCTCATCATCTCCTTTGATAAAATAGACCACAATTTCAGTGGAATCTTCATAGATTGCCTTTTTGACAACTGCTTTTGCAAGATAGGATTTTGGTATATGAAAAAACTCACTCAATTCATCAATAGAGCTGATATTTGGAGTGTGAAACTCTCCTGGAGTCATCTCTATTTCACTATCTAAAACAAAGTTATCCTTACTCTTTGCAGCTTCGATATTTGCCCCATATCCACAACTTGGATTTTTACAAAAGACGATATCATCTTCTCCATTATCTGCTAATACCATAAACTCTTTTGAGCCACTACCACCAATAGCTCCACTATCAGCCTCAACCACTCTAAAATCAAGTCCTAGTCGTTGCAAGATCTTGCTATAAGTCTCTTCTATTAGAGCATACTCTCTTTGCATATCCTCTACATCTTCATGAAAGCTGTATCCATCTTCCATCAAAAACTCTCTACCTCTTAAAAGCCCAAATCTTGGTCTTGCTTCATCTCTAAACTTTGTATTGATTTGATATAGATGAAGTGGGAGTTGTTTGTAGCTTTTGACTCTGTTTCGAACTAGATCAACCATCGCCTCTTCGTGAGTTGGTCCTAAGACAAATTCATTGTTTTTTCTATCCTTAAATCTCAACAGCTCTTTTCCAAACTTCGCATCTCTGCCACTCTCTTTCCAAAGAGTTGAAGGAGTCACAAAGCCTAGCATCACCTCTTGGCATCCAGCATTATCTAACTCCTCCTTTATGATGGCTCTTATCTTGTCAAGCACTATTTTTCCAAGTGGCAAAAAGTTATATATCCCACTTCCAATTTGAGATACAAATCCACCTCTAACTAGATATATATGGCTTGGCAAAAGTGCATCTTTTGGTGCTTCTTTGGTAGTTGGTGCAAATAGTTTTGAAAATCTCATCAAGAATCCTTTGGTTTTAAATCTTTTTCTATTTGATAATCACACTTATAAAGATCAAGTGCTTTTCTCTGCTTGGCATTGAGTCCAAAAAAGAGTTGAATAGATTGAACTATCGTATCAGACTGTGGAAGTTCTGAGACATTTTTTAGAGTCTTTGTCGGTGTATGCAAAAATGAGTTAAAAGCTTGATGCAAAATCTTCTCAACCGACTTTTCAAGCTCTTTTGGGATATAGCCCTTTTTGATTGCTCTTTGCAACTCTTTGCTAGAAGAGTCTCTAGCCATATCTCTTATCTCTTTTATAAGAGGATCGACTGAGAGAGTTTGAAGCCATTTGAAAAACTCCTCTGTGAAATTGGCAATTATTTGATTGGCTAGTTGCAAATGCTTCTCTCTAGCTTTAATGTTTGTATTCATAATGGTTTCAAGATCATCTACTGCAAAGATCTTAATATCATCTCTTTTGCACTTTATAATATCTCTTGGAACTGCTAGATCAAACCAATATCTGATAAATGAAGTCTCTTTTATCATAGATTTTGTGATGATAGGTTCAGGTGAAGATGTAGCGGTAAATAGAAGTCTAAAGTGGTTTATTAAATTTTCAAGCTCGCCAAAAGGCTCTACTCTAACTGTCACACTGTCAATTTCTCTTGCTAACTTTTGGGCTTTTTCCATATCTCTGTTTATAATGATGAGATTTACCCCTGCACTTGCTAAATGCTTTGCAGCCAATGAACTCATCTCCCCAGCACCCACGATGATGGCTGAGTAACCACCAAGCTCTCCTTTAAAAAGCTCTTTTGCTTGAGCTACTGCTACTGAGGCTACGGAGATTGGATTTTTAGAGATGGAAGTCTCATTTCTCACAGTGGCTGCACATCTAAATGTATGGTGCATCACACGAGCCAATCTCTTACCGCTAAATCCGTTATCATAGGAGAACTTGAAGGCATCTTTAACCTGTCCTACTATCTGGGTCTCTCCCAAAACCAAACTATCAAGAGATGAAGCAACCTTGAAGATATGATGGACTGCATCGCCATCTTGATAGACTTTGCCTACATTTTTAATGGTTTGTATATCTTCATTTGCATAATCACTCAAATATCCATAGATTAATTCAGATATATTTGAATCATCTGTTCTATTAAGTATGATCTCAACTCGATTGCAAGTAGATAATATAATAGACTCATTTACCCCCTCAAGTGAGTGTAAAAACTGGTAGAAATCTAGCAAACTTTGGTTATTTGAGAAGGCTAACTTCTCTCTTAGTTCTAGTGGAGTATTTTTGTGAGAAAAACTTACAACTGTATAGTGCATTAATAACTTCTTTCGATTAGACTCTTGATGAGTAAAATCAACTCTTTATCGGAGTCTTGATCTAAATTTTGTAGTGCTTCATCTGCTAAATCTTTAGCTAAACTCAAACACTTTTGAATCGAGCCATACTTTTGCATCTTATCTTTTATCCAAACTACCTCATCATCTTTTAAATCTTTTTTGAAAAAACTTAAAAGTTTTGATCTTTCATCATCACTCATACTTTCATATAGATAAAGATATGGCAATGTAGTCTTACCCTCTTTGAAGTCATTCATAGCAGGTTTTCCTAGAGTTTTGCTATCTTGGGTAATATCCAAAACATCATCTATGATCTGAAAAGCCAAGCCTAGATTTTTTCCATATAGTCCATAATTTTCTTCATCTTTAGATGCTAAAATGGCTGCACTTTTTGAAGAAGCCTCTATCAAAACAGCCGTTTTATTGTAGATCATATCAAAATAGCTATTTGTGGATTTGTTAAACTCTTTTGAAAGCTCCACATCCATAAGCTCCCCTATTGAGAGCTTGGTAACTGCATCTGATATGATCTTTGCTATTTTTGGATCTAAATCTAAGAGCTCAAAGTATCCTTTGGAGTAGAGTATATCACCAAGCATAATAGCTGTTTTGTTACCAAAAATTGAATTTATAGAGTCCACTCCTCTTCTAGTAGTTGCATCATCAATCACATCATCATGCAAAAGACTTGCTGCATGAATAAGCTCTACTATCGAAGCTAACTTGATAGAGTCTTGACTCTCACCTGCTATCATCAAGATAAGTTTAGCTCTGACTCTTTTACCTTTTGGCAATTTATCATACAAGTCAAGAGATCTACTTCCTAACTCTTTGACAAAATCTCTTGAAAATGTTTCAACATCGTTTAACATCGCTTTCCTATTTCTTTGGATCTATATACTTTACACCAAATCTTCTTTTAGGGTCTCGTAAAAATATTTTGAATTTAGCTTTATTATCTTTAAAATCTTTAAAACTAATCCTAATGTATGCCCTATTATACTCATCCGTATAATCATCTGATAGGTTGATTTTAATACTATTTGCCTTATAACTTTGTTCTAAGATATATTGACTTGGAAAATCATCTTTTTTTAGAAGAACTACTAAGCGTTTGTTTGTATAAAGAGTCCATCTAAAATTTAATATACTCTTTGTTTTGTCTTCAAGATTTGTAATCTCAATCTTTTCAAGTTGATCTTTTGACAGAGTACACTCGTGCTTGCTGTCCCAATCAAATGCAAACAGAGTGTGTACAAAGATAACAGCTAGTAAAAATTTACTCATTTTGAGTGAGTATATCTCCCATACCGGCTATATAAGCATCGGTTAAATCTTGTTCAACCTTGTCCATATTTGTTACTGCATAGTTTTGGATTAGTGTATCGATATCTTCACCTTCATTTAATCGTTCTTGCAAAAGATTTTCTAAAATTGCTATTTTTTTTAGATTACTACTTAAAGCTTCTTCTACCAAATTTCTATTGGCATTAAAGATAATATCAAAATACTTTACTCTTGGACTTCCTCCAAACAAAGACTCTTCATCATCATTAAAATCAAACATAACCCCACCTCTTTTGTTTTCTTAAGATTATATCACAAATTTATGATAAAATATAACCATGAAGAAAAATAAAAATTCACTTTTTCCAGACTCTCATGACTTTAGTATGCTAGATTATGAGTGTGCATATTTACCGGATAAATCTGTTCGCATGAGATATAAATATGTCATAAATCCCCAAAAAGAGTTTTGCTCTGCTGTCATAAAACGGGGTTGGAGAAGATTTGGAAAGTACTATTTTCATCCTACTTGTAATGGTTGTACTGAGTGCAAAAGTCTTAGGATCGTAGTAGATGAGTTTAATTTTAGCCGTTCTCAAAAAAGAGTGCTAAAAAGAAATAAAGATACAAGAATTGTCATACAAAAGCCTACTCTATCTCAAATGCATATCAATTTGTACGATAAGTATCACTCTTTTAAGAGTCAAAAAGATGGATGGAAACAAAAATCAATTTCATATAGTGAGTATCATGAAAACTTTGTTGATGGTGCTGGAGATTTTGGTAAAGAGGTCTTATACATAGTAGATGATAAATTGGTGGGAGTTGATCTCATTGATATTTTGGATGATGGGATCAGTGCTATATATTTTTTTTATGATCCAGACTTTTCCAAACTTTCACTTGGAACTTACTCACTTTTATATCAAATAGAATTAGCAAAACTATTGAATTTAAAATATATTTATCTAGGATACTGGGTTGATGGATGTAAAGCATTTGAGTACAAGACTAACTTCCAACCATTAGAGAAGTTGGAGGGGTATTTAGATGTATTGGAGTCTCCTAAGTGGACTTGATTTTTTCCAATACATCCTCGATGATAAAATACTCTGATCTTAAATCTCCTTCTATCCATTGAAGATCTTTATTCCAGTAACCTTTAGCATCTAGAAAGGCTCTAACTGATGCAACATAACTAATCTCTACAACCTTATAGCCATCTTTATCTTTGACAAAATCAAATGCCAAAGATTGAGCTTTAATATTATTTGTTATCTCAAATGCTTTTTTAATGCACTCTTTTGGTACATCACTCCAGTCAAATACACCACTTCCTGAAGCTCTAAAATCACCCTCTCTTACGAGCCTCTTTTTACCTAAAGCACGATCTCCGATGATATAAATTCTCACATCATGATCACAATTTGGTATGAAATCTTGTGCATAGAGATAGTTTCTTTCTCTTGGTAAATTTTTATATATTTTATTTGGAATGATATAGCGATATAGACCAAAAGAGATCTTTAGTAGTGATTTAAGATCCCTATTTTTCTTAAAGTGCCATATTCTCTCTCTTAAAACGGCTAATTTACTATGAGGGAAAAAACCTCTTCCAAATGCTTGATTTAGATATCTTAAGGCTTGTTTTTTATCTTTTATTAAAAAAACATTATATGAACCTGCACCACTTCTTAGTTTAAAGACCTTTGGAAATGTTGTATTTTCTATCCACTCTCTTGCTTTTTCTTTTTCATAAAATACATAACTTTTTACCATCGGTGCATCGATTGATTCAAGTAGATACTTTTG
>CAZYJF010000004.1:0-19264 GCA_964647715.1 uncultured Sulfurospirillum sp.
TTTATTTGGTGTAGGATTTGGATCTTGCTTTTTCTTGACAGTAACTTTTACTACACTACTATCAGCAGCTCCTTTATCATCTACTACTGTTATGATGATAATGTGTACACCTACAGTTGTTGGTTTGTAGTTTAGGTTTGGCTCGTTTCCTAGTACCTTGTCACCCTCTTTCCACTCATATTTCGAGATTGTTCCATCACTATCTGTGGCTGTTGCTTTTAACAAGACACTATCACCAAGCGTAATGTTCTTATTTCCATCTGTGCTTACAACAGGTGGTTTGTTCTCAGGTTGAGGATTTGGATTTTGATTATCATCATCACTTGTTGTAGTAACATCTACCGTTGCAGCATCTGAACTTCCTGCATCATTGATAGCTTTTACTTCAAAGTGATACGAAGTACCAGCTTCTAATCCACCAACTAGGGTACAGTTACAGTTAGAATCGATACTCTTTATCAACTCACCATCTTTGTAGATCTCATATCCAGTCTCATTGTCAGCATTATCATCCCATACTAATCTTACACAATTATCACCGATATCTTTAGCTCTTAAGTTTGTAGGAGCTTCTGGCTTAGTAGTAACCTTTGGTGTTTTTACTGTAACGACACTTGCATCAGAACTTCCAGCATAATTTTTAGCTTTTACTAGTATCTTATAAGTAGAGTTTGATTTTAGTCCCCAGATAGTAGCATTAGTAGTATCTTTATCTACTACCATCTCAAGCCAACTATCCTCTTCTACCAAGTCTCCATCTTCATCATATCTTTCTATATAGATCTCAAATCCATCCTCATTATCTGAGTTATCGCTCCAAGATATATCAACTGAATTACATTTTGATACTTCATCTGCTTTTAAATTAGAAGGGGCATTTGGAAGAGTGATATTTTGAGCAGCACTTTTATCTTCTACTTCGATAGTAACACTTTTTGTTTGACACTTTAAGTTACCATCACTTACACTATATGTAAACTTATCAGTACCCTCATAACCACTATCTGGCTCATAGATAAATGTACCATTTTTTTTGTTAAAGCTCACAAGCTTTCCATGCTTTGGATTACTAACTACTTCATACTCAATCGGATCATTATCTGGATCGGTTGCAGTTAAAGTATATGTCATCTTATTGGTACTTAGAGTCTTTACACTAACATTATTGGCAACCGGCTCTTGATTTGTGGTTGAAACTTTTATCTTTTGACTAACTTCACTATTTTCCTGCTTCTGCACAGAACCTTTTCCACACCCTGAAACTAAAACTGACACTGCCATAGCACTGATTAAAACTGTAGATAACTTCATAAAATATACTCCTGAAACATTAAGATTTTCATAGAGTATATCGCCAAAAAACTTACTACTTTCTTAAGTAATTATTAATTTAATTATGTAATCTTTTATTTTAATTGAATAAACCAAATTATTTAAATTTTAAAGAAATTTTATTAAATATATTTGATTTTTAAAAATTTATAAATTTTCGAAAATTTTTTCATACTGTTACTTTTTTTCACGATTTACTTAAATCCTTTACGATAAACAAAGTCAATCGCCTCTCCCTCTTTGCCAGCTTCAACACTCAGATCCCAATCTTTTGAAAGTTTTCGCTCTACTATAACTGAACTTTGAGTGCTTTTATTTTGGTAGTAGATGATTGTCTTTTTACCTACTTTTTTACCAGCTTTTACATCTATCCCACCAAGTGAGTTTCTATTTAGATCAAGCCTGTCTAAATGAAGCTCTCTAGCTAAATCTTTTGATATTGCTCTTCCAAATATCCTCTCAGCAGCTTTATTTGCACTACTCATTGCCCCTTCACTCTCACTAGCACTCATACCAAAGAGAAGGTATGAGAAGATATCCTTTTTACTTCTTGGAGGTTTGGAGCTAAACTTTAGTCTAGGTCTGTTTTTATCGCCAGAAATATCGATAAAGATTTTGATCTCATCCAAATCCTCATAAGCTACATGAAGGTCTAAAAGTGGATTTATCTCCTTTAATCCCCTAAATGCCACGGCACCCTCTTTGATATAAAATCTCTTATCAGCTAGATCATACTCTCCACCCTCAAGGATTTTGATTTTACCCATCACTCTTGGAGTATCACCAAACTCTTTTCTAATGATGATATTTGGTTTAAGTTTCACCTCTCCAGCTTTAACTTTATAAACTATTTCATCTAGTGAGTATATTTTTAGATCTAAAAATGTATTTTTTATGAAGTCATCACTCTCTTTTTTTTGATTAACGATGATGATATCGCTATCTTTTGATACATCCAAAAACCTAGATTCATACTTTACAACACTATCTTTAAATACGATCTCACCAGTTATCGCCTTTTTCTCTTTTGATTGATAGACTTGAAGATGAGAAGAGAGTGTCGTTTTGATATATTTTGGGATATGCAGATAAAAGTTATCTACATCTATCTTCGCAGTAGTCGTATCACCACGCTTTTTTGCCTTGAATTTTCCAAGATTTATAATATCTATATCCACAGAAGCATTCTCATCATCAAACTTTATCAATCCATCTCTTCTTAGCCTGACAAATCTATTCATCCTCTTATCACCAAAGCCCTTTTGCCAAAACTCAAATCTTTTTAAAACTATCTTGTGTGGAGTATAGATAGCTTCGATATTTAATCTTTCTGCTCTACCTTTTTCAAGGCTTATCTTTGGAGATGTGATATTTGTTGTGATAGCATCATTTTGAGATCTGATTTTAAAGTTTAACTCACCATCAATGTTTGGAATATCTTTTAAAGGATATAGTTTATTGATCTCACTTTTTAACAGTTTTAATGATCTTATCTTCCCATCAGCCTTGATATAAAGAGGATTTAGTTTAAATTTGGCATCTACTTTTAAAGCTTTGTTTTTCACTCTTGCTACAAAGTCATCGCCCACTTGCTCTATACCAATATTTAGAGCAAAATTGCCTGCTTTGATAATTGTAGGAGTTAGAGTCATTGAATCTTTGCTCTTTTTTAGAGTAAATCGGTTTGAGAAGATCTTCTTACCATTAAAATCAAACTCATTTAACTTTGAATGAAGCAACAGCTCATCTTTTGAGATTTTATAACTACCCTTACCCTCCATCGCAAAAAAAGAGTCTTTTAGATTTGGAGAGATATCCTTATAAAGCTCTGAAAGCTTCACTCTTTTGATATCAAATCCAAAGTCAAAGTTATCCAAATCCACACTCTTTAGATCTGCTCTTAAGATCTTAGACTCAATATCTGCTCTTATATCTTTTAGATTTCCAACTGCATTTAATTTCACATCTCCTAGGGTAGAAAGATTAACACCATTATACTCTTTGAGATCCTTTAGCACTCCATTTGTTTTAAAATGCAAAGTATTATTAATATCATCGATATTTACTCTTAAGTTATTTCTAAGTTTAAGATCTCCTTTATTACTCTTAACCCCAAGATCAAAGCTTGAGCTTAAATCATGACTGATAAGATCAAAAAAGAGAGTTGAATTTTGTATTCTTGGCTGAAGTTTCAACTCGCCTACCCTCAAACTCCCATCCATTTTCAAATCTGCCTTTAATTTTTTGGCATCTCCCAATACTTTCAAACTCAAAGGTGATAACTTTGATATAGATATATTCTTCTCATCGCCCAAAGATTTAAAAAGAGCCTCTTTTATCTTTGCATTTGAAAGAAGTTCATATTTGAGAGTAGTGTTGATATCATCAAGTTTTAGTGAAGTTTTCAAGCTTGATCTTATTTTGCTGATATTTGAGTCTATATCTATATTTGAGTGTAGATTTAACTCTTTTGTTTTTGTAATATATTTTATATTTGTCTTTGTAAGATCGAGTGAAGCTAGTAGATCTTTATATCTGATCTTAGCATTTTTAAGCCCCAAGTTGATATCTGCCTCTTTCATATTGGCTTTGATATCCAAGATTAGAGGATTTACTAGATCTATAGATAAATTTTCATCTTTGATATACGGTCTTAATCTCTTCTGTTCACTTCTAATTTCTAGCTTTGCTACACTTTTTAAGCTAGAGTTTATATCGTTGATATTTAAAGAAGATTTTGTTCTTAAAAGCAGATCAGCAACACTGCTTTTGATATCCCCATCAAGTGCTATATTTAAATCGCCACTTTTTATAGCAAAATCACCATTTGCATGGATATCTTTAGGATTTATCACGATATCTTTAAATCTAAATTCACCATTTAACAAATGCAGATCATAATCTAATCTATCTCTATCTCCATCTGCTTTTATCTTGATTGAAGAGGACTCTTTTAAAGTGATATTACTCTCATTTAAATACTTTTGCAAAAACTCCTCATTTGGCTCAATCAAGGCATTTACACTATATCTTGATCCTTTTAGATCAACATTTGCATCAACTTTTGCTACATTTGACTTGGCACTAAGTTTTATCTCCCCTCTATGAGAGTTTTTAAGATCACTTTTTAAGTCCTTGATATCAAGAGTAAGATTTGAGATGTGATACTCTTTTATATCTAGATTTTTAAGATCCAAATGAGCTTTTTTTATCGATATCTCTTCAAGTGGAAGTGAACTATCATCTTTACTCTTTGAAGATGAGTTCTTATCCAAAAATGAGTTTAAAAAATCCCTTTCAACACTAAGATTTGAGATATTCATCTCCTCAATCTCTAACCTTTTATCCTTTAAAGCAGAAAAATTTACCTTTAATTTCACATCACCTTTGATTTTATCCTCATAATTTAAGCCCTCTATACTAAGTCCATCAAGTGGTGAACCACTAAGTTTTTTGTATTTTAAATCAATTCCACTTTGCTCAATCAAGTTTTTAGATAACTCACTAAAAGCTCTATGACTCTTTAGTAAACTAAAGATTAGGAAAAAGAGTAATCCTAAGATGATAAAAACCCACTTTAAAAACTTCAAAATACCTCTCCGATACTAAGATGAAAAGTAAAGCCATCTTTTTTTTGAGGAAATCCAAAATCAAGTCTAATTGGGCCAATTAGAGTCTTATATCTAAATCCAAAACCATAACTTCCATAATACTTCTTATCAAACTTATCACTCTCCAAATTCAAAAGAGAATAGTCATAAAATAAAACTCCCCAGAGCTTTTGCCAAAGCTTATACCTAGTCTCAAACATACTATCTACGAGGCTAACCCCTCCATAAGGAACTCCCTCGCTATCTTTTTTTCCAAAATCTCTATACTCATAACCTCTGTTTGTGTTTGCACCACCTGTAAAAAATCTCTTAAATATCGGCACATCAGCATCAATCCGACCAACTCTTAGCTTCGATCCCACAACTAAATTTGAAGATATCCTTTTTATCAACCTAAGATCAACTGTAGATTTAAAATAGTCTATATCACTCCCTATCGATTTCATCGATTTTTCAAGATAAAGGGCTATATAGTAACCGTTTTGTGCATCTATTTTAGAGTCTCTTTTATCTATCAAGAAGCGATAAAACAAAGAGTTTAGGAAATAATTCCCACTCTCATTTAGACTATTGTCAGTTTTTGATTTGATTTTTGAGTACTCACTCAGCAGTCCAAAATAGTGTTCGATATCAAAGAGTCTTTTACCAAAAGTTATCCTGTTTAACAAGGTTGTTTCAGTATAACTATCATATCTGTAATGCTTATAGTTGATATCATTTTCAAATGTGATCTTACCAAGATATGGTGTCATAATCCAAGGATCATAGTAGATATTATAAGCCTCATACCCCTCTTGGCTCACTTTAAACCCTATATCAAAGACCTTCAAATTTCCAAAAAAGTTCTTATCTATCCACTCAATCCCACCTCTTGCACCCTCATTTGTGCTATAACCAATGCTTCCTTTTAGATACTTTGTCTCACCCATCTTCAAGTCTAAATCTATAGGAACTTGTGAGCTGATTTTGTCGATACTATCAACTCTAGGTTTAAAAGTGATAAAATCATAAACCCCAAGATCATAAATCTTATCGTAACTGCTCTCTATCTGCTTGATATTGAAAGGCTCTCCTTTTTTAAACTCCAAAGCCTCCTTAATGATCTTCTCATCCACATCCTCTCTGCCATTTATAGTGGTATCTCCAAAATAGTATGTACCATTTCTATCAACATAAAAATCCATATCAACTCTATATCTATCAAGATCAACATAAGCCTTTGCATCAAAGCCATAGAGTGGATGAGCATTCTCTAGCATATATCTTTCGATTCTTTTTTTACTACTAGTAAAATCAGCAGTATTGAAGATAGATCCTTTTTTAAACAAAATAGCATTTTTAAATTTTGAATCTGGATGAACTTTAATCGAAGCAACTTTGATTGGCTCACCCTTGTCTATATGGACAATCAAACTATCATCTTTGGGGGTTATTGTGATCTTAGCTTTATAATATCCATGAGAATCAAAGTAATCTTTGAGTCTTTCTTTATAATCTTCTATCTCACTATCACTAAAGATAGGATCATCTCTCCAAGGAGTATAAAAAGGGGGATACTCTTTGCCAATCACTTTATACAAAGTAGAACTTGCAAAATCCCCCACTAAAAAATCGATCCCTTTCCCTTCAAACTTCAAACTCTTATACTCTTTAGCTGACAATGAGACCAATAAAATCAAGATTAAAAACAGCTTTCTCAAAGATTCCTCATTAATTTAGAAGTATTGATTATTATATCGGAAAATTTGGACACTAATTAAATATTTTTAACAAACTCTCCTAATTTTTTATCTTTTTTAACTTCATCCCATCTAAATACTCTTCCATTCATCGCTATAAAAACTCCATTTTCATCCTTCTCAACGGCTCCAAAAGCAGTCCCAAGATTAAAAAGAGCATCAGAGTTTTTAAAAGCATAAGGGATCATTGCACCTGTTAAAACAACTCTTTTATCAGAGATTGTAGAGAGTTTGTAAGCAGTCTCAACCATCGTATCAGTGCCATGTAAGATGATAATTTTTTTGATTTTTGAGGAATTAACTGCATCAAAGATCATCTGCCTATCATTTTCATCTAGTTCAAGTGAATCTTTTAAAAAAAGTTTTGAAATCTTTAAAGGGGAATTTACTCTTGATTGAGAGAGCATCTTTTTAAGATTGTCTTCATCAAAAAGAAGCTCTCCACTTATCTCATCATATCGTTTGGCAATTGTTCCGCCAGTTTGTACTATCTCTATCATAGCCACTCCAAATTGTTAAAGTGGATATGATTATATCTTACTGTTTATTTGATCTATAACTGTTTACATGATCTGGGAACTTATCCTCCCAAGCAGAAAAACCACCCTCTATGTCATATACATTTGTAAATCCATTTTCTGAAAGAAGCTTCGCAGCCCTTTGTGATCTTGAACCTGTATGACAAATAAGAATAATTTTTCTGTTTTTATCACCTTTAACTAGCTCAGTAATCTCTTTAACAAAATCTGGATTTAAGTGATCATTATCTCTGGCAGGAGTTCTAAACTCATATACTACAATCGCAGAATCAGCCTCCATAGCCTGTCCATTTTCTCTTTCATATTGATTTCTAACATCTATCAAGATACCATCTTCACCTATGATATCTTTTGGACTTTGATACTGATCTAAATCAAATCTACCAAACTCACCATCTTTAAATGGTCCTGGTTTTGAAATAATTTTTTCTACTTCTTTGACACTAGCATCAGTATCATTTGTATTTGGCATTTCAAGACCCGCATCAACATCAGCGACATCATCTCTACCAGCACCACTTCCACATCCAACAAGTAAAAAACTCAAAACAAATATAGTACTTAAAATCTTAAACATTACTAATCTCCTTAAAAAAATAATATTTATTATAATGTAAAGTAATTTACACTCTCCTGATATGTAAAAATATTTTTACTTTTATTATTTGTCTTCGTACACTTCCCCACTTTAATAAAAGAAAAACTATAATAAAACAAAACCTAGGAGCTTATATGAACCATGACCACAAGATAGCCGTTTTGATTGATGCTGAAAATGCACAGTTAAAATCTCTTGGCTCAATCCTTACTGAACTTTCAAAATATGGACATATCATCGTCAAGAGAGCTTATGGTGATTGGAGTAGCAACCACCTAAAAAACTGGAAAAGCTTAATGAACGAACTTGTCATCCAACCAATCCAACAATTTAGCTACACCCAAGGCAAAAACTCATCCGATTCAGCCCTTATCATAGACGCTATGGATCTACTCTACTCAAATAAATTCGATGCCTTTGCCATCGTATCAAGTGATAGTGATTTCACCCCTTTAGCTTCAAGGCTAAGAGAATCCCAAATACATGTATATGGAGTTGGAGAAAAAAAGACCCCAAGCTCATTCAAAAATGCCTGTGATGATTTCATATATGTAGAAGTTTTAAGAGATCTTGACAGCCAAGATAGTACAAACGGCAAACTCAGCAAAGCAAAATCCAAAGTCAAGCCAAAAGATATCACAAAAGATAGAAAACTACTTACTATTTTAAATAACGCAATGGAAGATTGTGCAGACGAAGACGGCTGGGCATCACTTGCAGAGTGTGGAGGCTTGATAAAAAAACAGCTTCCAGATTTTGATCCTAGAAATTATGGTTATACAAAACTTTCTCAATTGATTCAAGATACAAAGCTCTTTGAGATGTGGAAAAAAACTCACGATATTTCAGGTAAAAAAGTGATCTACTTTAGAAATATTGAAAAATATGGTCAAAGATGATATTTAAATATCTATTAACTCTTATCTTCCTTATAGGTATCATAGGATGTGGAAGTGATCTAAGAGAGCCAACATTACAAACAACTCCTTCTATAAAAACAGACATTGACTTACTAGATAAAAGTGATGATGATTATTTTTATGCACTTGATGGAGATACCATAAAGTTTCGTTTTGACTCCAAGATAACAACCATAAGACTGATAGGTATAGATACTTTTGAAATCCACAAAAACAATAAAGCCTACAGACAAGCCTATGAAAACAATATCTCACTAGAAGAGGTGATACAAAGAGGAAAAGCTGCAAGAGAATTTGTCATTAATCTACTTAAAGAGTATAGTGATTACTACTTTGAGTATGATGAAGATTTTTTAGATAGATACAAAAGAACACTAGCTTATGTATGGCTAGATAACAAGACAATGCTAAACTTAAAAATAGTATGCAGTGGATATGCAATGCCACTAAAGATAAGACCAAATACCAAATACTCTTCCGTGATAAATGAGTGTTACAACAGAGCAAAAGAGTTAAAACTTGGAATTTGGAGATAGTTTGGAAGATCCTTTAATCATCAATAAAGACTTCTTTAAATAAAATAAGTCAAAAATTCAAAGGGCAAAGTATGAGGGGTTATAAAGTTTTTAGTGGTACTGCAAATGAAGAGTTTTCAAAATCTGTAGCAAAATATCTATCCATTCCACTATCTGAAGCGACTATAAAAAGATTTAGTGATGGTGAGATCAATATTCAAATCAGTGAGAGTGTCCGTGGTAGAGATGTATTTATCATACAATCAACCTGTGCTCCAGCTAATGCCAATTTAATGGAACTTTTGATCATGACAGATGCACTAAAAAGAAGTTCAGCCAACTCAATCACAGCCATCATCCCCTACTTTGGATATGCAAGACAAGATAGAAAGGCAGCTCCTAGAGTGCCAATATCAGCAAAATTGGTAGCAAACTTGATTGAAACAGCAGGAATCGACAGAGTCGTAACACTTGATCTACATGCTGGTCAAATCCAGGTTTTTTTGATATTCCAGTTGATAACCTTTATGGATCAATCGTCTTTAGAGACTACCTAAGAAGAAAAAACCTCAAAAACCCAATCATTGCTTCTCCAGATATCGGAGGAGTTGCTAGAGCTAGAAGCTTTGCCAAAGAGATGGGACTTGATCTTGTTATCATAGATAAAAGAAGAGAAAAAGCAAATGAATCTGAAGTGATGAATATCATCGGAGATGTAGAAGGCAAAGATGTCATCCTCATAGATGATATGATTGACACAGCAGGAACAATTGTCAAAGCTGCCTCAGCTCTCAAAAAAAATGGAGCAACATCTGTCATGGCATTTTGCTCACATCCAGTTCTTAGTGGTCCAGCCCACGATAGAATCAAAAATGGAGAGTTGGATGAGCTTGTAGTGACTGACACCATACCTTTATCACAAGAAAATGAGAAGATAACAGTCCTTTCAGTCGCTCACCTCTTTAGTGAAGTCATTCGAAGAATCTATCACAACGAAAGTGTAAACGGACTATTTTTCTAATGCAAAAAAATATAAGAAACTTCTCCATCATAGCTCACATAGATCACGGTAAAAGTACTCTTGCAGATAGATTGATACAAGAGTGTGGAGCCGTAGAGGATAGACTCATCTCAAATCAAATGATGGATACCATGGATATCGAACAAGAAAGAGGTATCACTATCAAAGCCCAAAGTGTAAGACTCACATATGAAAGAGATGGTGAAGTCTATACACTAAACCTAATCGACACCCCAGGACATGTCGATTTCTCCTACGAAGTTAGTAGATCTTTAGCCTCAAGCGAGGGAGCCCTTCTTATTGTAGATGCGGCTCAAGGAGTAGAGGCACAAACGATTGCAAATGTATATATAGCAATAGAAAATGATCTTGAACTAATACCAGTAATTAATAAAATTGACCTTCCATCAGCCCAGCCAGAGAGAGTAAAAGAGGAGATAGAACACACTATAGGTATCGATTGCTCTGAAGCTATCTTAACTAGTGCAAAAACAGGAGAGGGAATCAAAGAGCTTCTTGATGCAATCATAGACAAAATTCCAGCACCAAATGGTGATGAAAATGCCCCTACAAAAGCTCTTATATATGATAGTTGGTTTGATAACTATCTTGGAGCTTTGGCACTTGTTAGAGTATATGATGGAGAGATAAAACAAAACCAAGAGATTTTGGTTATGGGTACAGAAAAAAAACATGAAGTCTTATCTCTTACATACCCTCACCCACTCAAACCACAAAAAACAAAATCAATAAAAACAGGAGAGATTGGAATAGTCTCGCTTGGATTAAAAACTGTAAGTGATGTACAAGTAGGAGACACTATCACTGATGCCAAAAAACCAACAGCCCAAGCCATAGAAGGTTTTGAGGAAGCAAAGAGTTTTGTATTTGCCGGAATTTACCCAATAGAGACAGATAAGTTTGAAGACTTAAGAGATGCCCTTGATAAACTACAACTTAATGATTCCTCTATCACCTATGAGCCTGAGACATCAGCAGCTCTTGGATTTGGTTTTAGAGTTGGATTTTTAGGAATGCTTCATATGGAAGTGGTAAAAGAGAGACTAGAAAGAGAGTTTGGCTTGGAGCTAATTGCCACTGCTCCAACAGTTATCTATAAAGTAGTTTTAAATGATGGAAGCCAGATAGAGATACAAAATCCAAGTCAACTCCCACCAATCAACAAACGACAAGCTATACTAGAGCCATATGTAAAAGCGACCATTATCACACCTACTGATTTTCTTGGAAATGTGATCACTTTAGTCAATGAAAAAAGAGGTATTCAAGAGAAGATGGATTATCTAAATCCTCAAAGAGTACTACTTGAATACTCAATACCTCTTAATGAAATAGTGATGGATTTTTATGACAAATTAAAATCAGCCACAAAAGGTTATGCAAGTTTTGATTATGAGCCTATAGGCTACAAAGAGGGAGATTTAGTCCAGCTTGATATCAGAGTTGCCGGAGAGGTAGTAGATGCTCTATCTATCATCGTTCCAGCTTCAAAAGCTCAAAGCAAAGGAAGAGAGTTTGTCAAGACTATGAAAGAGCTAGTCCCTAGACAACTCTTTGAAGTAGCTATTCAAGCGAGTGTAGGAAATAAAATCATCGCTAGAGAAACAGTCAAGTCGATGGGCAAAAATGTCACTGCCAAATGTTATGGTGGTGATATCACAAGAAAGAGAAAACTACTTGAAAAGCAAAAAGCTGGTAAAAAGAGGATGAAATCCATAGGAAAGGTACAACTTCCACAAGAGGCTTTTTTGACAGTCTTGAAAATTGACTAAGCTTTTCAAGCCTCTTGGCACAATAAAACTTTACTTTTTGAAACATAATTTATAAAAAAATAGCCATTTTTGAACTTTTTACTAATATTTTTTACTAAACCCTTTATTTAAGAAAAAAATTAGCTATACTAATCTCGTAAACAAATACAAAAGGTGTCAAAAGTGAAAAAAGTAAAACTTTTCTTTATGTTTTCCCTCCTTATGCAAAATTTATCACTTATGGCATCTTCTACGCTATTTGTCTCAAACCTACCCTTTAAAGAGGGTATAGTTGAATATAAAGTAAGTGGAAATGACAAAGGTAAAGTCATCGCTTACTTTAAAAACTGGGGAAAAAATATCGCACTCTACCAAGATATAAAAAGCCCTATTATCAAAAAAGACTCATATATAAAAACTATAAGCATCATAGATGACAAAACTCTAATAACAATAGATCTTATCAAGAAGAGAGCCATAAAGATACCAACACTACAAGCTCAAATACTAGAAATTTTTACAAATTTAGATCAACAAAGCCAAGAGTATATCTTAGATTATCCAAGTGATGAAGTACTAGATCTTGAGTGTAAAAGTATTGAATATAAGGGTATAAAAGAGTGTTATAATGGTGCACTTCTTCTTAGCAGGGATATCTCAATTTTTGGATATAACTCCCATATAAGGGCTACTAAGATTGAAGAAAGAAGTGTTGATGAAAGCTATTTTCATATACCTATTGATATTGATCTTGAAGATAAAGTTGCTGATTTTAACAAAGCAAAGAGTATCATTGAATCGATGCTTGAATAGTCTTTGCAAAGTTTTTTAACTTACTTGGTTGTAAGATCAAGATATTGCTAGATTTCGAGATACTCACATTTGAAGCGATTGCAAAATCCTGCTTTGAAGTAACAACAACTGATCCTTTTACCTCAAGAACATACTCTCCACTTGGTAGATTTTTAACATAAATTTGCTCTACATTATCCACATGGTTTTCCCTGTCTTGTTTTGCTACTTGAGTAGGATTTGATGGATTTAGAGTGTATGGATAATATCTTTTACCACTCTTTGAAACTAAAACCATATCCAAATCATTCACCAAAGATGCCCCATTGCTTGGACTAGCACTTGGATCTACCCAAGAGATAGTAGCTTTAAACTCTCTCTTATTTGAGATTTTAAAATTAAATCTTTTTACTTCACTGTTCTTTACATAATCTTCATGCAGTAGTGGAGAACTAGAATCTAGACTCTTTATTAACTTAACAGCACCTTTTAAGTCAATCATACCAAATCCACTATCGTAATCTGGTCCTTTTCTACCAATATCCATGGCACTATTAACCAAAACTGACTCTAATAGATCATGCCTGATATCATCACCACCACCCACTTTTTTATATGCTTCTGAGAGTAAAACTCCCATTCCTGTAGCTGCAGGAGTTGCCATAGATGTACCATTCATCCACATATAATCAGTTTTGTTTTGTGAAAATGTCGAATAGATCCCCTCACCTCTAGCACAAAGTTCTGGCTTTATCCTACCATCTTTAACTGGCCCGTTTGAACTAAATTTTGCAACTGCACTTGCATTTAGATTTAATGCACCAATCGTTAAAACATTTTTTGCATTTGCAGGACCTTTTATCTTTCCATATTGAGGATACTCACTATTTTCTCCATCATTACCAGCAGCGATAAAAATATTTAGATATGGATTTTGATAAACTGCTCTATCCTCCTTTGCCGCTTCTGCATCATAAGTGCCCAATTTCATCATATCATTATACCCATATGAGTGATTGCTAAATAAAACATCATATCTGTTATAGATATCAGTAACAATATCAGCAAATGCACCATCATTAAATGAAAAACTATAAACAGTAGCCTTTGGAGCCATCCCTTTTGCCTTAACTTTAACACCACAAGCGGCTATCGTTCCTGCGACATGGGTAGCATGATCTGCATACTCATAATCCCCATGAGTAATGACTCTGCTATAACCGTTTTCTTGAAACTCTACATGATCTTTTCTAACCAATCCACCATCAACTACAGCTACACTTACTCCACTTCCACTAAGACCATAACTCTCAAATACTTCATTGACTCCCTCATATTTTCTTGTCTTTATATTCTTGGTTCCATAAGTATAGGACTTTTGAATATAGTCAATCTTGTGAAGATTGCTAAGTTTCTTCAGCTCATCTTTATATATACGAATATTTGCTGATCTAAGGCTAGGATTTGCAGATATTACATGAGCATCTACAGAAGCCTCACTTAAATAATTCTCAATCTCTTCCTTACTCATCTCTTCCATAAATAATAATGTCACATTTATTGGTCCATCATATGATAAAGTTGAAAGACCATTCTTATCATCTAAAATATCAACATCAAATCTCATATTTGATAACTTTTTTATCTCTTTGATATTTTCAAGCTGACTTAAATAAGCACTTAATTTTTCATCACCATAGAGATGATAGGTTAACTTTCCAGCATATTTGAGTGTCTTTAATCCATGTTTATATAGATCACTCTTTTGCTCTACACTAAACGGGCTATCTACACTAAGTTCATAACTAATTTCTGAACCAACAAGTGTGTTTGCAACTACCATCGACAATGCCAAAGCTTTTATATTTATATTGATAGCCATGTTTTTAAACTCCATTTTTAACTTGTACTAAAAACAAATTCGGCAACAAGTTCGATCTCAATACAAATTTATTTTACTTTTTAGAAGAAATGGATATTTTGTCACTATTTATTTACCTTTTGAAACATTTATTTACATAGTGGCTGATATTTGGATTAAATTTAAAGTGATATAATAAAGCTTTATCAATTTACAAAGAGGTATTAAAGTTTGAGAGTCTTAACAGGAATACAATCATCTGGAACATTGCACATAGGAAACTACTTTGGTGCAATAAAGCCGATGTTAGAGTTACAAGAAAAAAGCGATCTTTTTATTTTTATCGCAAATTATCATGCATTAACATCTCTAAAAGACTCTAAAGCACTAAGAGAAAATACTCTCGAAGCTGCAAAAATATTTTTGAGTCTTGGAATAGATCCTGCTAAGTCAACCTTTTGGTTACAATCAGATGTCAAAGAGGTACTTGAGCTTTACTGGATACTTTCAGCCTATACACCGATGGGATTGCTTGAGAGAGCTCACAGTTACAAAGATAAAGTAGCAAAAGGAATCTCTGCAAATCATGCCCTGTTTTCATATCCGGTTTTGATGGCTGCAGATATTCTTCTTTATGACATTGATCTTGTACCTGTGGGAAAAGATCAAATCCAACACATCGAAATAGCAAGAGATATTGCCCAAAAGTTTAATAACGACCATGGTGATATATTTAAATTGCCAAAATTCAAAGTGGATGAGAGTGTTGCTACAGTCCCGGGTACTGATGGTGAAAAGATGAGTAAAAGTTATGGCAATACAATCGATCTTTTTACTAGCAAAAAAGTACTAAAAAAGCAGATAGGAAAGATTGTCACAGACTCTACAGCTTTAGAAGATCCAAAAGAGTACGAAGGGTGTAACCTATACAAGATCTGTGAACTCTTTATGAATGAAGATGAGTTAAGCCTTCTTAGAGAGAGATACAAAAGAGGTGGTGAAGGGTATGGACACTTCAAAGCAGACTTAAATGAGAAAATTTGGGATTACTTTGAAGAGGCTAGAGAGAAGAAAGCTTATTATGATGAGCATGAAGATGAAATCAAAGATATACTTGAGCTTGGTGCATCAAAGGCAAAGGCGATAGCTTCTAAGAAGATGAAGCAAATTAGAGAGTGTGTAGGAATATTGGAGTAAAAGATGATAGATTTAAAGAACTTAGAAAATAGTTTTGATGAAGTAGCAAAAAAATTAGAGAAAAAGAGTGTAGATACATCTTTGTTGGAGAAATTAAAAGAGATTTCACAAGAACTAAAACAAGAAAAAAGAGTCCTAGAAGATCTACAATCAATACAAAATGCAAAAAGCAAACTCTTTCCTCAGTATCAAAAAGAGGGAAAAGATATCAATGAACTAAAAGAGGAGTTGGCACAAAACAAGCAAAAAATTGCAATCGAACAAGAGAAATTAAGATCCATTGAGGATAAACTCTACCAAATAGCCCTAAATCTTCCAAATATTCCTGATGATGATGTACCATTTGGAGAGAATGAAGATGACAATGTAGTCTTAAAAGAGCTTGGCAAAAAACCAGAGTTTAACTTCACAGCAAAAGAGCACTGGGATTTTGAAGATTTGGAATGGATTGACTTTAAAAAGGGTGTCAAGTTAGCCAAAAGTAGATTTACTGTCTTAAAAAATCAAGCATCAAAGTTAGAAAGAGCTTTAGTAAACTATATGTTAGACTTCAATGCCCAAAGAGGATTTGAAGAGATGAGTGTTCCATATATCGTAAACAAAAATGCTCTTCTTGCAACAGGGCAGTTACCAAAATTTGAAGATGATCTTTTTAAGATTGAAGGCGAAGAACTCTATCTTATCCCAACTGCTGAAGTTCCTCTCACTAACCTCTATCAAGATGAGATCATCCCAAAAGATGCACTTCCAATAAAGATGACCTCCTACACCCAATGCTTTAGAAAAGAGGCTGGGAGTGCCGGAAAAGATACAAGAGGTATGATAAGACAACACCAATTTGGTAAAGTAGAACTAGTCTCAATCACAAAACAAGAAGAGAGTGATAAAGTCTTTGAAGAGATGGTAGAGTGTGCGAGTGATCTTCTTAGCTCTCTAGGATTAGCTCATAGATTAGTGCTTCTTTGTGGTGGTGATCTTGGCTTTGGTGCGGCAAAAACTATCGATCTTGAAGTTTGGCTTCCGGGGCAAAATAGATACCGAGAGATTAGTTCCGTATCCAATACTAGAGATTTTCAAGCAAGAAGAGCCAAGATAAGATATAAAGATGGAAAGAAAAATATTTTAGCCCACACACTAAACGGCTCATCTTTAGCGATAGGAAGAACACTTATAGCCATAATGGAAAACCACCAAAACAGCGATGGAACGATAAATATTCCTGAAGTTTTAATTCCATACATAAAGTAGATCATGGCAGAAGAGCAACTACAAGAACTAGAAGAGAGCGATGAGTTTGTCACTCTCGATGATGATGAGATTGATGAACTATTTGAAGATGTTCCAATAGCAAGTGAAGCAAAACCAGAACTTGCTAAAAAAGATAAAACTCTTCCTCTAATGATAGGCTTGCTCATCCTAATATCACTCATCGTATCTGCAACAATTTACTACATCTACAACAAAAAAAAGGAGAACCTCCAAGAGTTAAATGAGACCAAAACTCTAATCCAAAACATACAAAACGCACAAATCAAAAAAGAGATTCAAGAAAACAATAAAACAGCAAACCCTCTAATGATAGAAAAATCAAATGAGTTAAGCAACGACTCAAACAGAGATAAATTGCTAAACACAAGAGAAGATATTGCACTTTTCAATAATGCCCTATCCCACTACAATCTTGGTGTAGCAAAATTAAAATCCAAAGAGTTAGAGAAGGCAAAAGAGGAGTTTTTAATCTCTTTAAATGAAGAGAAACTAAAGTTTGAGAGTAGATTAAATCTAGCAATCATCGCTTATATGCAAAAAGATGGTAAAAATTTTGAAGAGAATCTTCAAATGGCCTATGATCTTCTTCCATCTAAAAAAAGCTCACCTCTTTATAGCTACTACCGTACCCTAATAGACTATTATCGAGGATTTTTTGCTGAAGCTTTAGTACCTCTTCACAACCAAAGTTCAAACTACTACCCAAAAAAGAAGCTCTACTTAAATGTAAAGCTCTCAACTCTCACTCAAAATTTGCCAGAAGCCATTGACTTGCTTCAAAAAGATGAAGATTTAGATGCACTCTTTCCTCTTGGAATACTCTATGCAAAGATAGGGAACTTAGAACTTTCAAGCAAGTACTTAGAAAAAGCGATAAAAGAGGGGAATTTCAAACTAGAATCAAAAAGTGCCCTCGCACTAGTTGAAATCAAAAAAGGGATGCTATCAAAAAGTGCCAAAATTTTAAAATCTCTAAAAGATTTAAATGACTCTTCAAAAAATTCACTCTACCCAATCAAAGTCATACTGAAAAAATCACTCTTTGACCCAATATATGCACAAAAAGAGTTTCAAAAAAATATCATCTTAGATGATACAAACAGACTCTCTACAATTTTGTATTTTGCTCCATATATGATAATAGATCCAAAATTTAGCTCTGCAAATATAGAAAAAGGTGTCAAAAACATCTACATTGACAATTTAAATCCAGCTTTTTCAAACCTGCTTCAAAGTACAAACCTTTCAACTGCCACCCAGTATGCTATCGCTGGTATAAAAGAGGGATTAAGTGGTTCACAAATAAAAGCAAGAGATATCTTTATCAATGCCATAAAAGAGTATCCAAACTCATCAAGACTCCACTATAACCTAGCTCTTACATATGCAAAAATGTATCAATTCAAAAAGGCATTAAAAGAGTTCAAAAAGAGTTTGGCACTTGATAGAAATAACCTTCTCTCACTAGTTTTTGCGCACTACTCTAAACTTCTGCTTCACCATGAAGATGATAGTGCAAGCATAAAAGAAAGAATTTTAAACTCAAGTGCAAGTGAGGATGAGAAAAAAAGAGCCTTCACACTACTAGCCATCTCTTCAAAATCTGTAAGTGATTTAAGATACAAAAAAGATGGTGGAATTTTCGATAAAACTATCCAACTCATCTCAAATCTTCTTTTAGATGAGCAAAGTGGCTATAAAGAGAGTGCTTCATCTCTTTTAAAGATGCTTCCCCACGATATAGTCGCAAATATTTTAGACCTTGATGCCTCAATGCATGATAAAGATATAAAAACTTATGCAAAAGAGGTTCAAAAGAGATTTTTTGATAAAAAAACCAATCTCAATCTACTACTTTCAAACACCTCTCTTCCAAGAGAGTTATATACAAAAGTACTCTCCATTGCAGGACTTATACATAAACTTGATTTAGAACTAAGTAACAAACTGTCTCAAGCAAATGATAGTATAGGACTACTACAAACTCTAGGCTACACACAAATATATTTACAAAATTTCGATGAAGCCTATAAAATATATAACCACTTAATTGATGATCTAAAACAAAATGACTCTCACACCCTACTTCTTGGGGCAA
>CAZYJF010000005.1:0-19168 GCA_964647715.1 uncultured Sulfurospirillum sp.
AGTAAATACAAATGCAACCGCATTATGTCCATACCACCACTGTACCATAGCGTCATTCGTTCCAGCATACATACTAACTGAGTGGTACCATTTACCAACACCAGATACAAAATATGTAGGAACTTCCATGTTGTTGAAAAGATACAACATTGCCACAGCAACATAGAAAGCTATCATATACCACATAGAGATGTATAGATACTTCTCTCTTCTAATACCTATCATTCCAAATAGATGAATACCAAAAAGTAACCATACTACAACTATAGCAACATCTATAGGCCATTCAAACTCTGCATACTCTTTTGAAGTTGTGATTCCTAAAAGTAGAGAAACTACAACTGCTCCTACAGTTAGTATATAAACCCAGAAGTGAAGCTTACCTATAAGCATCATAAATGGTGATTCAGCCATAGAAACTTTTAAAATTCTTTGACCAAAGTAATACCAAGATGCCCATACACCACTTAGTGTAAAACCAAATGCTACTGAATCAGTATGCAAAGGTCTTAACCTACCAAATGTTCCATACTCTCCAGCTAAGTTACTTAACTGTGGAAATGCCAATTGAAATGCCAAGATAACTCCAATTGTCATACCAACTATACCAAGTAAAATCGTTGCGACAGTAAACATCTTAGCAACTGTATAGTCATATTCTAATGCATTGTGTGATTGCATTAAAACCTCCTTTGAATTAATTATTCATGCTAATAAGCCATGATAGCTAATATTATAGAAGGTTTTTGATATAAAAAAGCTTAAAAATAGAGGAAAAGAGTTGCCCTTTGCTAATATTCTTACAAATAAATTAATATTTTGTATTATATAGTTTAAGAATATTTATAGCATGCTAGCAAATTTTTTAAAGATATATCTACTATCATGAGGACCTGGACTTGCTTCTGGGTGATGCTGAACTGAAAAGATCGGAGAATCTTTATACTCAATACCCTCAATAGTACCATCAAATAGATTTTTATGGCTTAGCTTAGCTATCTCTTCAATACTCTCAGGGATATTATAGTTGTGATTTTGTGCTGTTATCTCTATACTGTTATCTTCTAGTCTTTTTACTGGGTGGTTGCCACCATGATGTCCAAATTTTAGTTTGTATGTCTTAAAGCCATGAGAGATTGAAAGTAATTGATGTCCTAAACAAATACCAAACATCGGTATCTTTGCATCAATTAAGTTTTTTATCTTGCTTGCTTCATCTTTTAAAACTAGTGGATCACCAGGACCATTAGATAAAAATACTCCATCGATTTCATTGTTGTGAAATCTTTTTATTAGATCATCAGAGCTAAAATCGCTAGGAATCACCTCTACACTCAAACCTGTATCTCTTAGCTCATTTAGTATATTTCTTTTAACACCAAAGTCTATAACTACAATTTTTTTGCCACTGCTTAGTGGTTTTTTGTATTTATGATTTCTTGGATCCCAAGCACCTGCTTCATGTAAGTAAGGCTCTTTTGTACTAACTTCATTGATATAATTTATCTCTTCAATTCTAGGAGAAGATTCTAAGATCTTTTTTAGCTCCTCTTTGTCGGAAATCTTTGTTGATGCTATCATCATCTGTGAACCATTATCTCTTAACTTTTTTGTTAAATATCTAGTATCAATATCACAAATTCCCAAGGCATTATGATCACACAAAAGTTTTGAGAGTGAAAACTGGGCTCTAAAATTTGAGTATCTATCTTGATAATTTCTTACGATCATTCCACTAGAATATACAGTTTTTGACTCCATGTCATCGTCGTTACAACCTACATTTCCAATCTCTGGCATCGTAAAAAGTACAAATTGACCAGCGTAGCTAGGATCGCTAATGATCTCTTGATAACCACTCATTGAAGTGTTGAAAACGAGTTCTGCTACCTTTGTTCCAGAGTCTCCAAAACTTTTACCTTCTAAAAATGTACCATCCTCAAGATATATCCATACACTAGGAAGATCACTCATATAAACATCCCTCTTCTTTTTAGCTCTTCTTTATATAGTCTTTCAAAAACTACATTATACTCATCACTGCCAGGAACTAGCTCTCTTTTCATAGATCTTATCTTATCAACTACGATATCTTCAATATCTTCAAAATTATTGATATAATCTTCCAAAGCACCCAAGATCACATTTTTGACGACATTTTCAGCAACAGTGTACTCTATCAAGTCCTCTTGCCATAATTTATCCAAAATCTTGTGTGCTAAGTCATTGTACCTGTCTTCATAAGAGAGTATGACATCATAATCTTTGGCAATTCTTTTTTTAATCATCCAAAATAGACTTCTTCTGTCTATGCGATTAAACTCCATCTCATCTTCATTCTCTTCAAGAAGCTCTTCTACTTTCTTCTCTAACGCCGACTCTTTTTTTAGATCATCTTCTATGAGTTCTTGAGATACACCCTTGACAGTCTCTAATCCCTTTAAAAATGTGACATATCCAGAGTTTAATAGATCAATAGTAATCTTGTTTGCAATGTATGGTGCATGTGGTAATCTGATCTTCATAATTGACCTTAGTTAAAATTTTTATGATGTTATCAAAAAATAGGTAAATAGCTTATTAGGGAAATTTCTATTTACTCTCATTAAGATCAAGTCTCATGCCGTGAGAGAGAATTTTTGTTACATTTGAAGCATGTTGTGGATTCATTTTTGCCATGATTTTAGACATCTTCTTAGCCGTTAGATGCGACAAAATAATAGCTGCTTTAGTGTCACTTAACTGATCTAAGATAGCTGCTGCTTTTGAGTCTTTCATCTTCAAGTAGGCATTTGCTATTTTTTTGTTTTTTGCTTTTTGAATCTCTTCAAGTAGTTTTTTATTTTCTTCATATATTTTCACAGCTTCTTCTTTGACTTTCTTGGCTAAAGCTAGTTTATCTTCAATCTCTTTTGCTTTTTCGTTAAGAAGTTTCTCCTTTTTTCTAATCAACTCTTCATTGGCTTCTTTTAGTGCTTGGAGGGATTGCTTTTGCTCTTCAAGTCTTATGAGATCTAGCTTTAACTCCTCTTTTCTTTGATTGAAGATCTCATTACAGTCAACGATACTTTTGTTGTAATCACTGAGTTTCATATTTTTAGCAAAGATACTTGATACCATCAATATGACCAAAAACAAGAGTTTCAAATTTACACCTTCTCTTTTGATTTTTTGCTTAGATTCAATATATTTGCTATCTCATCCATCTCTTTGGATTCTAACTTTTCAAGTTCAAGTTTTTGAATTTCTAACACTTGGCTATGAAGTGTCATAAACTTTTCTAACTCTATGTCTGCTTCTTTGTATAACTCTTGAAGACCCTTGATCTGTTCAATTCTTACTTGTAGTCTTTGTTTTAAACTATCTAGCTCTATAAGCAGTATAGACAAATTCTCTTTTGAGAGTTGAAATGTGGAAAATGCTCCTTCTTGTGGTAGATGGAAATCTTCTATTTTTTGATGAACTGCTGTTATCTCTTTTTCAACTTTTTGTTTTCTGTGTTGAACATCTAAAATCTGCCTCTCTATCTCTTCTAATTTATTTTTCTTGATTTTTACTAGAGAGGAAAATTTTGTCTTTTTCATTTTACTATGATTGTATCTTTACGATCTGGTGAAGTTGAGATAACTCCTACTTTTGTTTGAGTCAATTCTTCGATAGCTTTGATATACTCTTTAGCCTCTAATGGAAGCTTTTCATAATCTCTTATACCCTCTACACTACTCCAACCTTTGAAGCTTTTATATACTGGCTTGATCCCTTCAAGCTCATAAGGTACATACTCGATGACTTCTCCATCAAACTCATATCCTACACAGATCTTAACTTCATCAAATCCATCTAAAACATCAAGCTTCATCAGGGCTATCTCATCACATCCGTTTAATCTACATGCATATTTGGCCGCTACCGCATCAAACCAGCCACATCGTCTTTTTCTACCTGTTGTAGTTCCAAATTCTCTTCCTACATCAGCCATTTTTTCTCCAGCCTCACCAAAATCCTCTGTTGGAAAAGGACCATTTCCTACCCTAGTACAGTAAGCTTTAGCGATTCCTGTTACTTTCCCTATATCTTTTGGATTTAATCCCAAACCACTACATGCACCTGCACTTATCGTGTTTGAGCTTGTGACAAATGGATATGTACCGTGATCGATATCTAGCATAGTTCCTTGAGCACCCTCAAGCAAAACCTTTTTACCCTCTTCTAGATAATCCCACAATAATTTTGTCGTATCAGTGATATATACTTCTAACTCTTTCTTGTAGTGAGAGAGAAGATCAATGAGTTCATCTTCATTTGGTCTTTGAATCTGCATCAACTCCAAAACCACTCTATTATCTTCAAAGTGATTTAAAATCTTTTGAGCAAGTTTTTTCGGATTGTGCAGTTCTCCGACACGATGTCCTGTTCTTGATATCTTATCTGCATAAGCTGGTCCTATACCTTTTCCTGTAGTTCCTATCGCTTTTTTTCTTAATTTCTCTTTTGCTATGTCAATTTGGGCATGATAAGGAAGCAGTAGATGTGCTTTATCACTAATAAAAAGTTTTCCTTGTTGAGAAGGAAACTGTTTTAGCTCTTTATTTATCAAGTTTTCTGGTGATAAAACAACTCCATTTCCTATGATATTTATAGCATTTGGATTTAATATACCTGATGGTATCAAATGAAGAGCATATTTTTTTGAGCCTACCACTATAGTATGACCTGCATTGTGTCCACCTGCAAATCTACACACAACATCGTGTGTTTGAGCCATATGATCTACAATCTTTCCTTTACCCTCATCACCCCATTGAAGCCCTACAATCATATCGGCACTATTTCTCATCTTTTAACCAACTCCTCTATTAAATTATCACTATACAAGGCAAAACCTGTCGCACAGATATCATCGTAGCTATAGACTCCTCCCATTCCAAACTTTTTATTATTTAAAAAGAGTCTAAAAAATAGTCCATCATAGTATCTCATCTTCGCATAAAAAAGTGGTGCAACTATGATATCCTCATACTCAATACCATCACAAAGAGTTTTGATTTTGTCTAATTCATCTTTGATATACTCAGGTACCTCATCTATGAGTCGTGAGATATCAGATGGGGAGCTAATTGATGCGAGCTTACTAAGCCACGGAATATCTAGCTTAAATATCTCTTGCAAATTTGAATCTTCAAATAGAGTAATCGGTATCTCTAATTTTTCTGATAAAAGCTTTGGAATCATCATATTTGATATTTGAAGATGAGGCTTAAGTTCTAATCGTTTTATTATTTTTATCGAATCATTAATACTCTCTAAGAGATCACAATTTCCCAAATACTCTGCACCTATTTGATACTGTTCAGATGTAGGAAAATGAAATGTAGGCTGTATATAAAACCACTTCTTTTGAGATATCGCTCTTCCTAGTCTGTTTGTGATCAACCTAACCACATCAATAGTACTATCAGCTCTTAGCGTTAAAATATGATTAGCTTGATCTGATACCCTAATCAATTCTCTTTCATCAATCTCTTGGTGTTGATGATACGAGAAATATGGTGTCACTATCTCTTCATATCCAGACTCTTCTAGAGTTAAACTTGCTTTATACTCTATCTCTCTTTTTATCTTTGCACTTTTTGCAAAATATAGCCTACTTTTTATAGGTATCTCATGCTCATAGATCATCACATTTCCATTACTGTTATTATCATCTTTTAAGTATAACAAAAAAACAATTTATAAAAAGAGCTTCAGCACAAAAAGTAAAACCAGTATGATGATTACTGGATATGCAGTTTCGCAGTGAAATCTCTTTCTAAATTTCTCAATATATAATAATTTTAATTTACTAACAAACAATGTATCTCTTTGCTCTTCTCTACTGTCTAAAACTTGAAAAAACACAAACAATATAATCAAGAATAAAACTAAGTTAATAAAATCACTCTTATCCCTTAGCAGTAAACCAATTGATGAGAGTATAATTTGCAGAGCTATTATGATATGCACACTACCATCAATACTCTTTTTGATATTGACAATTCTATGATGAATATGAGTTTTATCCGGAGAAAACGGTGATACACCTCTTTGTATTCTTCTTGTCATCACAATCACTGTGTCTATTATAGGAATAGCCGCGATAAAGAGTATCGCTGTGTCGCTTACATATGTAGTCGCCCTAATAGCTAATACTGCAATAATAAATCCAAGAGTCAATGAACCACTATCTCCCATAAATATAGATGCTGGATACCAATTGAAAATCAAAAATGACAACAGTACCATCAAAGTTATAAAGCTAACTAAGATCATAAACTGGTCATGATAAATATATCCTATATAAAAAAGGGAAGCTATAATGATAAAAGATAATGATCCTGCTAAACCATCCAATCCATCGATTAGATTTAGTGCATTCGTAAATCCAACAACTGCAAATATCGTAAACAGCATTGATATGTAATATGGCAGGGTCAAATCATATCCAAACCAATTTCCAAGTGTTTCTATAGCAAACCCATTAAAGATAAAAATAATTGCAGAAGCTAGTGATATAACTAATAATTTAAATCTTGCACTAGTATTTTTAACATCATCATAAATACCCAAAATAAATATCATAAATAGTGCGGCAAAAAATGGTAAATAGTGTATAAAAAAATCAAAATGAAATAAGATAATAGTGATGAAAAAAGATGAAAAGATAGCTATCCCTGCACCTCTAGGTGTAGGTGTGTCATGAGAACTTCTATCGTTTGGAATATCTATCAATCCAAATCTTGTAGCATTTTTTTTGATAATTTTTACCAATAGGATGCAAAGAAAAAAGGCAATTATACCATCAAGTAATAATGGACTTTTATCTATTAGCAGCATCCTAACTCCTAACTACTTATATGTGTAGCTATATTTGAAAAAACTTTGTGAAAGATTCTTTGGTTTTACATCATTCAATACTATTCCTACATTATCCAAAGAGTATGTTTTTACCATGTCCTCTAAAGATTTGATGAACTCTTTTTCAGAAAATTCGGATCTAAATACTATTAAGGAGATATCTGCTAACTTCATTAACAATATCGAATCAGTCAATGCACCCATTGGAGGAGCATCTATGATGATAGTGTCATAACTCTTTCTTAGCTCATCAATAACTCTCTTTAAGTTGTCTGATTGTATCAATTCAGAAGGGTTTGGTGGTATAGGTCCAGATGTGATAATATCCAAATTCTTTATCTTTTTATGCTCCCAAATAACCTCTTTTAGATCACTATTGTTTGATAAAACAGTACTCATTCCCACTTTATTTGTCAGAGCAAATACACGGTGAAGCATAGGTCTTCTCATATCAAGAGATACTACAATGACTCTCTTATCGGTAGCTCCAAAAACTGATGCCAGATTTGTAGCAATTGTCGTTTTTCCTTCACCAGGAACTGTTGATGTGACTACAATAACCTTACTTTTACTATCAGTGGATACAAAATCAAGATTTGTCTTTATCAACCTCAATGCTTCACTCTCTACAGACTGTTGATCTTCAAGTATAAACATCTTCTCAGAGCTTTTTGTATGAGGAATAATTCCATAAAATGGAAGATTTGATACAGATGCGAAATCATCTTTAGTTTTTATCTTGTTATCCATAAAATCTCTTAAGAGTAAGAACAATAAAGATGTCAAAAGACCTAACAAAGCACTTGAAGCCAAGATCATTGGCTTATTTGGTTTTATAGGTTTTTTTGGAATAGTAGCTCTATCTAAGATTCTATTACCAGAAACTTTTGCAGCTTTTGTGATAGACATTTCAGATTGCTTTTCTAGCAAAAATTGATAAGTTTTTTGATTTACCTCATATGTTCTTTGCAAATCCGCTAATTCTCTCTCTTTTTCAGGTAGTTTTGAGAGTGTAGTCTCTTTTGAGTAGAGAGTATCTTCTATAGATCTTTTCTTCTCTCTTAAAGAGTCATTTATACTCTCAATCGCACTCTCAAGAGCCATTTTGATATCGTTGATTTTCTCATCAGCTTTTTGTACATCTGGGTGATTTTGTGTAAAGGTACTTAGTAGTGTAATCTTTTGTGATTTTGCCTTTTGTAAATCAGAAAGCAAAGTCTCTAAAACAGGGTAATCTTTCGCCAACGATGATACAGCACCATAGTTACCTTTTCTAAACTCATCATAGAGAGATTGAAATGCATTCTCTTTGATTTTGATGTTTGAGAGTTCAGATCTGTATTGACTTAACTGCTTAATGGTTACATCAGATTCTGAGTCAATATTCATAAGGTTATTTTCTTCTTTATAGTTCTCAAGTTTTATAGCAGATTTTTTCAACTTTACTTTTACTTTTTCAAGTTGAGCATTGATAAATGCTAATGCCTGAGAAGCTTCAGTAGTATTTTTACTCACACTTTTACTCAAATATGCATCTACTAAGGCATCAAGAAAATCCTTAGCTCTTACAGGGTTATTATCTTGATAGATCATTTTAATGATAGAGCCATTTTTTGCAGTAGGGAAAACGCTCAACTTCTTGCTTACTTGATCAATAGCACTGTTTTTATCCAACACCACAAAAATATACTTATTTGTACCAACTGAGCCATTTTTATTAACAATCGCAGAAAAATATGGAGTATCAATCTTTTCACCAAACTTATGTTCACCTTGATATTCAACATCTTGAGAGTCTTTTCCTAAAATACTCTCCTTTATTGACTTAATAATTCCACCTGACTTAGTATAGAGCTTAAAGTGATTTTCATCAATTGGTTCAAGATAAAACCAGACACCGTAAAATCTTGGATCTTTAACTTGTAATTTTGTTAATTCTATGGGAGAATTTTTATATAATTCAACCTTCTTGTAGTTGTTTTGTTCAAAATATCTGATCTGATAACCAATTTTTTGGATCGCTTCAGCTATCAACTTTCTTGAACGAATAACCTCTACTTCAGTATCAATGAGTGTACTATCTTTATCAAACTCTTTATTTCTCATAAAATTCATATCGAGTTTATCACCACTCACTTCGATAGTAGAATAGGTCTCATATACAGGTTGTGCCAAATATGCATAAACCAGACCACCCAACACAAAAAGTGCCGTCACTAAAAATATAAAAAGCTTATTTTTACTAAAAAGCTTCATAAAATGGCTTACATCACCTGAAGTGTGTGCTTTTTTGTGTTGCATGTTTTGCATCCTTATATCCTTTTTTGTTTAGTGTCTCACATTAAAAATTCTAGTATCAGTCAACTGTTTACCAGCAAACAATATCTCAAGAACTCTTCCTGCTAAGTCAATACCAGGAACTGCCTCTGCGATACCAAGATTTCTTCTTCTATACTCATTTGGCTCTACATAGACAACATCATTTGGATAAATTGTCAAAGCATCAGGAGTTAATGAAGACAATCTTGTTAGATCTATAGTCTCTACTTCCGGTCTTCCCCTAGTTCCTCTGATAATCCTAATCTTTTGTCTATCTGCAAAATCAGTTAAACCACCTCTGGTTGAAAGTAACTCAAGAAGTGAAGAGGTATCTTCAACGATATCAACCCTTCCTGGATTTCTCACCTCACCCATAACAAATGCTCTCTTATTTAGTATATCAACTGTCACATGAGCATGTTTAACATACTTTGAATACTCTCTTGTCAAAAGTGTAGCAGCTTGTCTTGTAGTCAAACCAGCAATTCTAACAACCCCTATAAGAGGAAGATCAATTGTCCCATCTCTTGCTACTAAAACACCTCTTTCATCTCTAGGATTAACCTGAGCTCTTACATCTCTAGTACTAAGTTCTGGATGGTTAAAAACCAAGATAGAAAGTCTATTATTTGGCATTATCCTTGACTCGTAAATTTCGTTAGAATAACCCGTAGATAGTGCAGGCTCTAGTGTATCTTGCTTATTTTGATTAAATAGCAGATACTCATCTTTTGCAGTACACCCTCCAAGTAGAAGCACTGCCACTACACTCGATAATATACTCTTTTTTGTAAAATTCATCATACACCCTTTTTCTTACTGTTTTTTATTGATTATAGATAAATTAATATTATTTTAAAATAAAATGTTAAATAATTATTAATTATCTCTTTTTTTGTTACTTTTTGTAAAGATAACTTGAGAATTCCCTATTCTCTTCATAATTAAATATATTATATAATTAAATATATTAATTTTTAAATAAAAAAACTAAATATCTTTAATTTTTTCTACTTTCTCTTTTGAGATCTCCTATCCTTCATTTTACAAAATGTAAGGATTGTCTTACTCTCATCCATCTCTAGATCCAAAAACTCTTTATGAGCAACTAAAAATACAACTATATCTGCAGATGCAAAAGCTTCTTTATAGCTTACTATATCAAATTCAGGATGAGAATCGATATTTGGTTCAACTGCTAAGATACCTACTCCCTCTTGCTTTAATCTTTGAGCGATATAAAGTGCTGGTGATTCTCTAAGATCATCAATGTCAGGCTTAAAAGCCAATCCCATACAAGCTACTTTTGCTTTCTTTCCATGAGCCTTTTCAAATTCAAGTGCTTCATTTTTAACCTTTTCAATGACCCACTCAGATTTATAATCATTTATTTCTCTAGCCATTTTTATCAGCTTTGCATCACCTTTTGCAGCATCAACGATAAACCAAGGATCAACTGCTATGCAGTGTCCACCAACTCCACATCCAGGTTGTAAAATATTTACTCTTGGGTGTCTATTGGCTAAATCAATCAACTCCCAGACATTTATACCAAACTTCTCAGCCAAGATAGATAACTCATTTGCAAATGCTATATTGACATCCCTGAAACTATTTTCAGTCAATTTTGCCATTTCAGCTGTTCTTGCATCTGTCTCTAAGACTTCACCTGTCACAAAATTTCTATAAAAATCAGCAGTTAATTTTGTCGCAATTGGTGTAGTTCCTCCTACAATTCTATCATTTACCACAAGTTCATGCATGATCTTTCCTGGCAGTACCCTCTCAGGACAGTGGGCAAAATGGATATGACTTGTATCAACTCCCTCATCTTTTAGAGTCTGCTCCATGATATCAGTAGTACCAACAGGTGATGTTGACTCTAAGATCACAATATTCCCATCCTTTACATATGGTGCAATCGACTTTGTTGCAGAAATGATATAGTCGATATTTGGTACATGATTATCCTTAAACGGAGTAGGCACCGCTACAATAAATACATCAGCTTCGGCAGGCTTTGTATCTGCTACCAAGTTACCAGAATTAACCGCAGACTGAACAAATGTATCAAGATCAGGCTCTACAATATGAATCTTTCCTTGATTGATAGTATCAACTGTTGATTGAACAACATCTACACCGTGAACTTTATATCCTCTGTTTGCTAATAAAGAAGCTGTAGGTAATCCAATATAACCCAATCCAATTACACAAACTTTTTTAACACCCATTATCTCCCCTTTAAATATGAAACTACTCTCTCACAAGCTTTACCATCCCCATAAGGATTGTGTGATCTTGACATTACTTTATATGCCTCTTCATCATCAAGAAGTCTTTTGCACTCACTGATAATCTTATCCTTATCTGTACCGACAAGCTTTACAGTTCCTGCCTCTACAGCTTCTGGTCTTTCAGTCGTATCTCTCATCACAAGAACTGGCTTTCCAAGACTTGGAGCCTCTTCTTGAATCCCTCCACTATCAGTTAGAATGAAATATGATCTATTCATCAAATAGACAAACGGCTCATAATCTAGAGGATCAATCAAAAAGACATTATCAACATCAGATAAGATCTCATTGACTGGTTTTTGAACATTTGGATTCAAATGTACCGGATATACGATATCAACATCTTTATACTCACTAGCTAGAGCTTTCAAGCCCTCACAGATATTTAAAAATCCCTGTCCGAAATTCTCTCTTCTGTGGCCAGTTACTAGTATAAGCCTCTTATCGTCATTGACAAGATATCCTTTATCTTTAATGTCACTTTTTATCTTCTCTTCTAACTCTTTGTCACTCTTGATCTTTGAAACAACACTAAGTAATGCATCAATCACGGTATTGCCCGTAACGATTACACGATCAACATCGACATTTTCTTTTAAAAGATTAGCCTTACTCTCTTGTGTCGGTGCAAAATGAAAAGTAGCAAGTCTTCCTGTGACTTGACGATTGCCCTCTTCTGGCCATGGTGAGTAGATATTGTTTGTTCTAAGACCAGCCTCAATGTGACCAACTGCAATTTGCTGATAAAATGCAGCAATCGAAGTAGCCATAGTAGTGGCCGTATCCCCATGAACCAAAACAAGATCCGGCTTAACTTCACTCAAAATTGGCTTTAAACCAAGTAATATATTTGAAGTTACTTCATAGAGATCTTGCCCTGGTTTCATCACATCAAGATCAAAATCGGGAGTAATATCAAATAGATTTAATACCTGATCTAACATTTCCCTGTGTTGAGCAGTAACACAGACAATCGTCTCAAAATTTGAATCTTTTTCAAACTCCTTTACCAAAGGAGCCATTTTGATAGCTTCTGGTCTTGTTCCAAAAACCAACATCACCTTTTTTATCATGATAATTTTTTCTCCCAATCTAGTGCAGTTTTACAGATGAGCTCCAAATCGTCATATTTTGGTTCCCAACCCATTACCTCTTTTATCTTTGTGTTATCAGATATGAGGATTGAAGGATCACCAGCTCGTCTTTCTTTAATCTCTGCAGTGAAATCTACACCACTTACTTTTCTCATCGTCTCAAGCACTTCTAAAACTGAAAATCCATGTCCATATCCACAGTTAAATATATCGCTGTCATTGCCGTCATTTAGATAGTCCAAAGCTTTTAAATGAGCTAGAGCTAAATCCTCTACATGGATATAATCTCGAATACATGTTCCATCTTCTGTATCATAATCATCACCAAATACAAACATCTTATCTCTTTTGCCACAAGCTGTCTCGGCTGCTACTTTGATAAGGTGTGTTGCACCCTTGGTTGATTGACCAATTTTTCCATCAACACTTGCCCCTGCAACATTAAAATATCTCAAAGCTATATACTTAAAATCATCAAATGCAAAAGAAGTATCTTTTAAGACTGTTTCACTCATCAATTTACTACTTCCGTATGGGTTGATTGGATTTGTTGGAGTAGTCTCTTTTACTGGTATGAACTCAGCTGAGGGCTCACCATAAGTTGCCGCAGTTGAAGAAAAGATAAATTTATTAACATTGTGTTTGATACATGATCTTATCACATTTGTAGTATTTGCTGTGTTGTTCATATAGTATTTTAGAGGATCTTCTACACTCTCAGGCACGACTAAAGATGCAGCAAAGTGAATAACTGCGTCAAACTTTTTCTCTTCAAAGAGTTTATCCACCGCATCATAGTCACTTAGATCAAGCTCCACTAAATCTCCATAAAGGACTGCATCTTTAAATCCTGTAACGAAGTTATCTACTACTGTGATCTCATGACCACCTTGCTCTCCTAGGAGTTTTACCACATGACTACCTATATATCCTGCTCCACCGTTAACTAATATTTTCATTCACCTTCCTTTGTTAGTTGTTCTACAATATCGACAATTTTTGCACTTTGTGTTTCTCGAATAAAACCATCTTTGACTATTTGTCTATTTTTTTGAGAAATTTCAAAATCTTTCTCTTTTAGCTCTAAGATCGCCTCTTTGACTAGTTCAGGTCTATTTGGCAAGATTGATTTTGCATTTTCTAAGCGATCTACAAATTTTACAGCTTCACCAACTCCTCCATAAAGGATAGGAAGACCCGTAGCTGCATACTCATATAATTTTGAAGGCATAGCACTCTTAAACTGCTCATTTAACTGTGCATAAAGAACTGTAGAGTTTTGATAAAAATTGATGATCTCATCTCTACTAACCTTTCCAAAAAACTCAACATTTTTTATATTATTCTTTTTGACATAATCTTTTAAAGCTTTGTAACTTGTTCCCTCACCTACTATATTGACTTTGACATCTGGGATATCTTTAGCACCATCTACTAAAACCTGTACATTCTGACCGATTGCGATATTTCCTGTATAAGTTATCGTAAAGGGGATATCTTTGTTGATTGTAATTTTACTCAACTCTTCATATCTGCTTTGTTCGATACCGTTTGCTATTTTTGCAAGATTGATGTCTGAATTGTTATTTAATACCCACTCTTTTTCATAATCATTTGTAACAAGTACATAATCGTATGATCTAAGTGATCTATCCATGAGTTTTGTAATGGCACTTTTTATCAGTGACTTGAACTTACTGTTTTCTTCTATATACTCCCAAGTCAAATCTCTTATATCTATAATCTTTTTATCTGTACCAAAAAGTGCTAAAACTGGTATCATAAACATAAAAGGTGATGTTGCTATCGTTATATCAGATTCAATTCGTTTTGCTCTATCGACTAACTTTTTGATAAATACTATCTCCCAAAGTGCTCTTGAGAAGAATTTTTCTGTGTTATACTCTTTTTGGTTGACATAATATACATCTATATTGTCACTAAATTTGACTTTTTCACTTTTTTGAAATTTTCCTCTTTCTGTTAGAGTAATTACATTAACTTTATAGTTTTTTTCAAGCTCTTTTACATATGCCAAGACTCTATTTGTTCCTGCAGTATTCTCAGGTAAGAAGTGGCTGGTTAAAAAATTTACTACTTTCATAAAAACTATGCACCTTTTTCTAAGTCAATAATATATTAACATTATACTTTTATTAAATTAAACTATTAATAATTTATCTAATATCGGCTTAAAATTAAATATATTTAATTTATTTGTAGATTTTCTCTACTATATTTCTCAATATCGTCATATAAATAAAAATATTAATACAAATTTCAGGTGTAGATTACAATTTTTTAGCTTTAAAAGGTATAAAAAACTATACCTTTTAAATTTTGCAGTTGTTTATAGATGTCTCAATGTAAGGTTTTTCTAGCATCGAAAAGACTTTTTCTTTGATGCCTTTGATAGTGAAGTTATATTTTTTAAATAATTCGTTAGCATTTCCACTTGCTCCAAAGCTCTCCATGCCAAGAACTTCATCCGCATATCTATACCACTCATTTGCAGATCCTGCCTCAACAGCTAGAATCACAGTTGAAGGGTCAATTACACTCTTTATATAATCAGAACTTTGCTCACTAAAGAGTTCAAAACAAGGAACACTAACGACATTGGCATTGATACCAGCTTTTTCTAAGTGACATGCAGCTTGTAAGGACAACATCACTTCGCTTCCACTTGCCAAAATAGTTACCTGTGCATTATCTCGCTTTTTAATAAGATATCCACCATGACTTGGATCACCAAAATCAAAACCTTGCTTAAGCATTTTTAAACCTTGCCTAGAGAGAACAAAGCCACTTGGTGCATCAAGTTCTAGTGCTACTTTCCAACAAGCTACATTTTCACTAGCATCTGCAGGTCTAAAAGTATAAAAATTTGGCAATGCCCTAAATTGTGATAAATGCTCTACTGGTTGATGTGTAGGACCATCCTCACCAACACCGATACTATCATGTGTCCAAATAAAATAGTGTTTTAATCCCATAAGGGCTGCTAACCTGACAGCAGGTTTCATATAATCGCTAAATACAAAAAAAGTAGCCGAAAAAGGGATAAACAGACCATAAAGTGATATCGCATTATTGATAGCACCCATAGCATGTTCTCTTATTCCAAAGTGAAAATTTTTACCCTTTGGGAAATTTCCCATATCTACAAGATTTGTTTTGTTTGAAGGAGCAAGATCTGCACTTCCACCTACAAATCCAGGAATAGCCTTTGCTATTGCATTTAGGATTTGAAAATTGCTCTCTCTTGTGGCGATACTCTCACCAGCCTTAAAACTTGGCCATTTGATTCTTGAAAAGTCTGGATTTAACAGTGCTTCAAGAGTAGCATTTTGTTCTGCTAGAGGGAGATCTAATAGAAGCTTTTTCCAAGCTCTTTCACTCTCATCTCCCTTTTTGATAGCACTTGAGAAACTTTCACTTACCTCTTTTGATACGAAAAATTTCTCATTTTCATTAAAACCTGCTAGTTTTTTAGAGGCTTTGATCTCCTCTTCCCCAAGAGGTGAACCGTGGGTCTTTGCTTGTCCTTCAAGTGTAGCAGCACCTTTTCCAATGGTAGTTTGTGCGATGATTAGTGAAGGCTTTAACTGCTCACTTTGAAGTTCACTAAAAACCTGCTCTATCTCTTTGTAGTTGTGTCCATTTATCTTATATACTTTCCAACCTTGAGCCTCAAAGCGTTGCTTTACATCTTCACTAAAAGCTATAGAAGTTTCACCCTCTATAGTTATCTCATTTGAATCGTATATAAGTATCAAATTATCTAGATTATGATGACCTGCAAGTGAACAAGCTTCATAACTAATACCCTCTTGTAAATCACCATCACCACAAAAACAGTAAACTTTATGATCTATGATCTTTGCTGTTGGAGAGTTTAATAGATTTGCTGCATATTTACTAGCCATTGAAAATCCAACTGCATTTGCAATCCCCTGCCCCAAAGGTCCAGTAGTTACTTCTACTCCTGGTACATCTTTAAATTCAGGGTGACCGGGGGTTTTTGAGTTTAACTGTCTAAATTGTTTTAGATCATCAATACCTAGATCATAACCACAAAGATGCAAATATGCATAGATCATACTACTAGCATGACCACCTGAGAATACTACTCTATCTCTATTTAACCAATGTGGATTTTTGGGATTGTGCTTATGAAAGTCACTAAATACAGTGATTAGATCAGCCATTCCCATAGGGGCTCCAGGGTGTCCTGAATTTGCCTCTTGTACCATATCAGCTGCTAGAAAACGAATCGTGTTTGCTTTTTTTTCTAACAATTGTCTATCTTGCATCTATATACCTTTAATTAAAATATCTGTTTATTATGTTTTGAAGTTTTGTACTTAGTGAAGAGTTCAAATCATCAATCTCATCTAAAAGTTCGGATTTTAAACTATCTCTACTTAAAATAGCTTCATCTAGTCCCATCAAGTTTGTAAATGAGTTTTTAACTGTATCATTATTTGTTGGTTTACCTGCCTCTTTTTCACTTAAAGTTGCATCAATGATGTCATCTTGAATTTGAAATAACAGACCAAGTTTTAGACCTATATCATACAGTCTATTTTGCTCTTTAACAGAAAGGTTAGATATGATTGCACCCATCTTTAAAGATGCTGCTATTAGTTTGGCTGTTTTATGGATATGCAAAAATTTCAACTCTTCAAGACTGAGCTTCTTCTCTTCAAAGTAACAATCTAGTGCCTGTCCTAGCACCATTCCCTCTCCACCACCATTATATGATAGAGTTTTGACTAATGCTATTTGCACATCACAAGGAAGAGGAGCAGATGAGAGAAGTAAAAAACTATCACTGTTTAGTGCATCTCCAACCAAAGTCGCCGTCACTTCCTCATATGTAATATGAATAGTTTCTTTGCCTCTTCTCAAAGAGGCATCATCAAATGTAGGAAGATCATCATGGATAAGAGAGTATGTGTGAAACATCTCAACTGCTAAGGCTGCATACATTGCATTTTGCAGAAGTTCACTCTTATAAGCTTCCACCACACTAAGCAGTAAAAGTGGACGAAATCTCTTGCCACCTGCATTAAACATTTGAAGATATGCTTTATGAAAATGAGGATGAAAGCTTTCTTTCGTTTTTAACTTTTCATTTAGAAATATTTCAAATTTATCAAGTAGTTTATCAGCCTTCAAAACTACCCCTAATTTCCAAATCCACCTAATGTTCCCATCATCTTAGATGCTAAAGCTTTCTTATCATCATCTACCATTTTTAGTACATCATTTATCGCACTAATTAATAAAATCTGCATAGAATCTTTATCATCCATCAAGGAGTCATCAATCTCAAGATCAATAACCTCTCCATTACCGTTGGCACTGACTTTTACCATACCCCCACCACTTTTAGCTGTGAAAGTTTTATTTTTACTCTCTTCTTGGAGTTTTTTGGCACTCTCTTGAGCATCTTGGAGCATCTGTTGCATCTTCTGCATATCCAAACCCTCAAACATAATCTTTCTCCCCATCAATTTCATTTTTTTCATTCAATAAAACAATATGAGGCTTGAAAGTATCTGCCTCTTCCAAAGTCATATTTGCATAAGCTATGATGATGATTCTATCGCCAATCTCTGCCTTTCTAGCTGCTGCTCCATTTAGGCAAATATCCTTTTTACCTCTTTCACCCTCAATCACATATGTTGAAAATCTTTCACCATTATTGACATTGACGATATCTACCTTTTGTCCTACTCTAAGTCTTGCTGCATCCATCAAATCTCTGTCTATTGTAATAGACCCTACATAGTTGAGATTTGCATCAGTAACTGAAGCTCGATGAAGTTTTGAGTAGAGCATTTGTATAGTCATTTTACCTTCCTGAAAGCTTCATAGCTTCTAGTGGAGATAGTGGAGCATCCCAAAACTCTTCATCTATTAGATACTCTTCTACTGGTTTCTCACCTATTATATGTTCATCAATTATTCTGTCTATCTTCTCTTTTGTGAGTTCTACATACATATAGTGACCAGGTTCCACTAACATCACAGGACCTTGCTGACATCTGTTTAAACATCCTGTTCTTACAGGTTGTACAGTTGCAATCAAGCCTTTTTCCATCAACTTCATACCTAAATGTTGAAAAAGATCTTTTGTATCTTCTCGTACACAACTTGGCTTTGGCATCCCCGGAGGTGCACTCTGCTCACACTTAAATATATAAAACGACGGTTGTGGTATTCCCATAATTTTCCCCTTGCTTATTTTTGATAATAGTATATCATAAAATCTAAAGTTTTTTAGATCTTATGATGTGATTTATCACATTTTTTTCTCTAGAATCTCTCTTATAATTTCCCTATCATCAAATGGAATTAAATTACCATTGATCTCTTGATACTCTTCGTCACCTTTACCAAGTATCATCAAGATTTCACCATCATTTAGTTCATTGATTGCAAAATTAATCGCATCTTTTCTGTCTGTTGCTACTTTGACCTTCTCTTTATCCTCAATGCCATTGTAGATATCCATCACTATATCCATAGGATCTTCACTTCGTGGGTTGTCAC
>CAZYJF010000006.1:0-10297 GCA_964647715.1 uncultured Sulfurospirillum sp.
AAAGAGAGGTTTTATAAAGATGATCTCTTTTTTAGTGCGAGTGATGCCGATAGCCAAGGGGAAGAGGGAAAATACTTTCTCATAAAGTATGACAAAGCCAAAAATGCTCTCAAAAAGGCTGGATTTAGCAAGGCTGAGATCGATGAAGCTCTTGGATATTTTGGGATATTTGAACTAGAGGGCAACTTTGAAGCGGAGTTTACAAATCCGTACATTACAAGCGATAAAAAACCAAAAAGGCTTGATGAGCTAATAAAGATCTTAAAAGAGTTAAGATCTGAAGTTAAGTATCCCTTTATCGACTATAAAGTTCAGACATCTTGGAATGCTCTTTATATCAGATCACTTCTAAAAGCATCCAAATTAACTGAACTTGATTATACCAAAGATGCTCTAAGTTCACTTGATACACTTTTGAATACTCTCTATATTGATGGAGAGCTTTACCATCAAGTTATCCTTGGAAAGAAGCCAAAAGTTAAGGGGTATTTGGAAGATTATGCATTCTTGATTTCAGCTTTGATAGAGGCTTATGAGAGCAGTTTTAAAGAGCGATATCTAAAAATCGCACAAACACTCCAAGAAGAAGCTGTGAAAAAGTTCTATAAAGATGGTGTTTGGCATATGAGCAGTGACGGTTTTTTACTAGAAGCGGAACTTTATGACTCATCATATAGATCAGCACTAGCTGTGATGATAGAAGATATCCTCTCTCTTGGAGTATTAAAAGAGAGCAACAAACTCTTTAGCTTTGGGGTGGAATCTCTAAAAAGAAGTGCAAAAGAGTTAAATAGCCATCCTTTAAACTTTCCATATGCGACTAAAGTTTCGTTGGAAGCAACTCTAAGCCCTGTGATTGTCAAATCAAATCTAAAGAATTTACAAGAGTTTAAAAAGCAGATACCTCGTATCAAGTATCCGTTTATTTTAACTAAACCAAGCAATGATGATAAATTTTTGGCTTGTAAGATAGATAGATGTTTTAGTGTCCAAAAGAGTGTGGATGAAGTCATTAGTGATATTGAAACAAAAGCAAAAAGATAACTTGCTACAATAGGCAAAAAGTTTGCAAGGTAGAGTTTGAGCAAGATAGAGTGTAGCCATTGTCATCTTGAGTTTGATAAGAGTATGTTGATCTTTGAAGAGATTGATGGCAAGGAGTGCTACTTTTGTTGTAACGGTTGTCAGGGGGTTTATCATCTTTTAAAAGATGAGGGGCTTGATAGCTTTTACGATAGAGCAAAAGATACCAAATTGACTCCTCCCAAGTCTGATCTAGGCGATCTTGAAAAGTTTGATTTGGATGGATTTAAAAAGAGGTATATCAAAGAAGTTGATGGTTTTAGCCAAATATCTTTGATAATCGAGGGTATTCATTGTAGTGCTTGTGTCTGGCTAAATGAGAGGGTTTTGCACAAGGCTGATGGTATCATCGAGGCTGAGATCAACTTTACCACTCACAAGGCAAAAATTGTCTGGGATGATGATGTGATAAAGCTCTCCAAAATCATCGAGCTAATCCGATCTATCGGTTATGATGCTTACCCCTATGATGCTTCACTTCAAGAGCAAAGAGCCAATAATCAAAGAAGAGATTACTATATCAGACTTCTTGTAGGTGTCTTTGCTACGATGAATGTGATGTGGCTTGCCATCGCTCAATATGCTGGATATTTTACAGGAATTGAGGATGAACACAAAAAGATTTTGCAAGTTGCCCAGTTTGTTTTGGCGACACCGACTCTCTTTTTTACTGGTTGGGTCTATTTCAAGGGTGCTTACTACGGACTAAAAAATCGCTTTATCAATATGGACTTTTTGGTAATCACTGGGGCACTGCTAACTTATATCTACTCTATCTATGCGATGATCACTGGAAAGGGTGAAACCTACTTTGAATCGACTATTATGATCATCACTTTTGTATTTGTGGGTAAATATCTTGAAGTTTTGAGTAAGAAAAGTGCTGTTGATACTCTAGATCATCTAAGAGGTTCACTTCCAAGTGAAGTCTTTGTCATAAAAGATGGTGCCAAATCGTCAGTTTTGCTTGAGAATGTAAAAGAGGGTGATCTCATAGAGGTAAAACCAGGTGAAAAAATAGTAATTGATGGTAAGATAATCGAGGGTTGTGGAAGTTTTGATGAGTCTAGTATCAGTGGGGAGAGTGCATCGGTTTATAAGTGTAAAGATGAGGATATTTACAGTGGAACTATCAATCTTGATTCTGTGATTAGATATCGTGCTACTAAAAAATATGCCAACTCTATGCTCTCAAATATAGTCACTCTTCTTGAAGATTCACTTAGCAAAAAGCCAAAAATAGAAAAGATAGCAAATCAAATTTCTGGATATTTTTCTATCACGATACTTATTATTGCTATCTTGACTTTTATTGCTTGGCTCTATTTTAATGGAAGTTTTGAAAGAGCTTTGATCGTGGCTATTTCTGTGATAGTGATAGCTTGTCCTTGTGCTTTGGGATTAGCCACTCCTATGGCTACACTTGTTGGGATTGGTACTGCTTCAAAAAAAGGGATTTTATTTAAAGAGGCTGGATTTTTGGAGTCGATGGCAAAGTGTGATACATTTGTTTTTGATAAAACAGGAACACTCACATCTGCAAAACCTAAAGTACTTCAAGCTGTAAAGTTAAAAGACTTTGATAGATCACTTCTTTATTCACTCGTACAAAGTTCAAACCATCCTATCAGTCAAGGACTTGCAAATTTTCTTAAAGATGAAGAGGATTTAAGCCCCTTAAAGCTAAAAGATGTAAAACAGATAGAGGCAAAGGGACTAAAAGCAAGTTACAAGGGGATTGAACTTCTTGGAGGAAGTGAAGGACTGTTTGCTAAAGAGAAGTTAAAAGATTTGAAATTCAAAGAGGATAAGAGTATCTTTATCTTTAGTATAGATGGGGAGATTGTGGCATACTACTACCTTGAAGATCCACTTAGAGAGGGTGCAAAGGAGTTGATTAAAAACTTAAAGAGTGATGGATTAAAAGTAATCATGCTAACAGGAGATAATGAGAGAGTGGCAAAAAAGGTCGCCAATACTCTTGGAATAGATGAATATAAAGCTTCACTTCTTCCAATCGACAAAGCTTCATATATCGATAAATTGCACGAGGATGGGCATAAGGTTGTAATGGTAGGAGATGGTATTAATGATGCTTTGGTGCTTTCCAAAAGTGATATAGCAATAGCCATGGGAAGTGGAGCCGATGTGAGTATCGAGGTAAGTGATGTGGTACTTTTAAATGATGATATGAACTCACTCTATAATGCTTACAAAATTTCTAAAAAGACATTTACAAATATCAAAGAGAATCTGCTATTATCACTTTTATATAATATCATAACGATACCAGTAGCTGTGATGGGATATGTGATACCTCTAGTAGCGGCTCTTTCTATGTCTCTTAGTTCACTGCTGGTTGTCTTAAATGCCTTTAGGATAAAAAGGAGTCTTAGGTGAGTGGAAATATATTGACGATGATGATTGGGATCTCTACCTTTTTGGGTGCACTTGGCTTAATGGCTCTTATTTGGGCTATCAAAACTGGGCAGTTTGAAGATAAAGAGAAGTTTTTGGAAGCTACAAAATATGATGATATCGAAGCATTAAATGATGCTGTGATGATGGAAAAAAGAAAAGAGCAGAAGAAAAAACGGGAAAAAAACTACTCTCCACCAGATTAAGAAACTTTGATTGTGCTTAAAAAATATAGATTAAAATTGAGCAAATCTCACATTTAATGATGATTGACTATAATCGTTGAGTATTTTAAATTGCAATTTAGGGTAGGGTTTTGATATATAGAGGTAATTTTCTTTTTGGTACTGTTGCACTGCTTTTTAGCTTAAACAGTAATCTTAGTGCCACTACCCCACAAATATGCAAAGAGAATTACTCTCTTAAAAAGCTTGAAGACAAGGATGTAGAAAACTCCTTAAAATCAGCACTTTCAAATAACCCAAATGATGTAAAATGTATCGTAAAATTAGCTGCATACTATCTAAAAAACAGTCGTGCTTCAGAAGGTTTTCATCTCATAAGCAAAGCCTATAAAATCGATCCTGATTATCTAAAGAGTAATAATCTCTCCAAGGTACTCGACCTTGCACTGAGACTCACAAGACTAGATGATTTAGCACAAAAGAACAAAGATAAAGCACTCTTTAATGAGTTGGGAAATACCTACTACGAAATGGGTATATTCAATGATTCTTTAGAGGCATTTAAACAAAGTTTGAGTATAGAACCAAATCAAACAAAGATCAAGATCCTAGAAGCTCTTTCACTTGGAAATTTAGGGAAGATGAAAGAAGCTGCTAAGATCTTAAAAGAGATATTAGATAAAGAGCCTTATAACTTCTATGCTAATTACTACTATGGAAAGATCTTAAAAAATGAGTTGGATAAAGAAGAAGATGGACAAGCCTACCTTATGGCAGCAGAGTATGTACTTAAGTATCGTCATCCAAAATTTAAAACTAATGAAGAAAAAGAGTTTATAAAAAACGATCTAGCAAATGAGTTGTATGAAAAATAGAGCTCTTTTTTTAGATAGAGATGGTGTTATAAATATTGACAAGGGATATCTCTATAAGATAGATGATTTTGAATTTGTCGATGGTATATTTGATCTTATAAAAAGCTTTCAAGAAAGTTCATATATCCCAATCATCTTAACCAATCAATCTGGAATTGCAAGAGGGTACTATACCCAAGAAGATTATATGAAATTGACTGAATTTATGGTGAATGAATTTTTAAAAGAGGGTATAAAAATAGCTGCCGTTTATCACTGTCCTCACTCTCCTGATGAAGATTGTAGATGTAGAAAACCAAAAATTGGGATGTTTACTGAAGCAAAAAAATCTTTTAATCTTGATATGAAAAACTCTGTTATGATTGGTGATAAAGATAGCGATGTCTTAGCAGCTCTAAATGCAAAAGTGGGAACTAGAATACTCTTTAACTCAAAAGAGTCATCTCAAAATGCCACCAAAGTAGTTACTAGTTTAAAAGAGATAAGACCAAGCTAATTAGCTTAGTCTTAATGCGGGTTTATTTTATATTGATTACTTTTGTAGTTGAAGCAGTCTGACCATCATTGTCAGTAACAGTTAGCTTAGCTACTATCTTTGTAGCAGCTGGACAGATATGGACTTGTTTACCTTCCATTGCATCTGCTGAACAGTTTCTATAAGGTCTTTCATTTCCATTTTCATCTATAGTATAACTTTGAATCTCCCACTCACAAGATCTTATCTCATCACCACTTCCTAATGTATCATTATCATGTGAGTTTGCACATGAAAACTTGTGTAGTGAATAAGGAGTAAGATTACCATCATCTGTAAAATCAATAACTGCCGTTGGCAACTCTGGTGTAGCAGTATTCTTACCTAAAACTGTGATAGTTCTACACTCAGTGTTTGCAGAAGGGTTTTTATCATTATCTACCACACTCAAACAAACCTCATGATCTCCTGGAGCATTAAATGTAAAGGTAGGAGTAGGGTCGTTTGAAACACTCTTCCCATCAACCATCCATTTATAAGATACTACATTTCCATCCCTGTCACTACTTCCAAGACCACTAACGGTAACTGATTGTCCTATCTGAATATTTGTCTTATCAGCTACACCAGTGATATGTGCAACCGGCGGAATACTAGATGCTTTTTCACCAATATCTGGAGCTTTACAACAAGAATCACTTCCACCACAGCCACTAAACACAGCCGCCAAAACCATTGAACTTAGTAAAATTTTTTTCATTTCAACTTCCTTTTAGTTAAATAAGATTAACTAAGTACTATTTGAAGCATTAATTAATCTTAAAATAAAATATTATATGTCTTAAGTATATTCGTTTATTCTTAATATATGCTTAAATACACTGATTAACTACAAAACTTTCATCTGGGTATAGAAAAATCTCCACTCTTCTGTTCAATGCCATGTTTCTAGCATCTGTATTTGGTACAATTGGTTTATCATATGAGCAACCTTTTTGATAGACTCTATTTGGGATACCACTGTTTTTAATGATCCTTGCCACACTTAATGCTCTTCTTTGTGAAAGCTTTTGATTATATGAATGGCTTCCTCTATTGTCTGTATGTCCAACTACTTGTATGATTGTTGATGGGTAGTTTCTTAAAACTCCTACCATTTTTCTCATCTTGTATCTTGCTGATGGAGTCAATTTATCCGAGTTTGTAGGAAACATCATCGCTTCTCTAAAAGTGATTTTTACATAGTTATCCGTATTTGTGACGATGATATCTTCTGGTGAACTAATCTCCGCATCTGGTGCATTATTGACATTTGTGTCAAGCACTTGAGCAATCTCTTTTGCCTGTTTATCAAGACTATATCCGATGATCCCTCCTACGACTCCACCAATAGCTGCACCTGCTGCTGCTCTTTTTGCTTTATTACCTTTTCCTACCACAGTTCCTAAGATCGCTCCTGTAACTGCTCCGATGGCTGCACCTTGTTTAGTCTTCTCTCCTTGAATTGATTGAGGCATTTGTGATACACAGCCACTTAAAAGTGGGATGATAACCAATGTTGATACAAGTACTTTAAAATTTTTCATTATTTTATCCTTTATTATAATATCTGCTATTAACATATATCATTATATATACAAGATCATTAAAATTAGGTTTTTCCAAAAGTCAAGTCAAATTTAGTTTTTTTAAAGAAACGATTGTGTAGAATGTCCCCTTTTTAAAGCATAAAGGAGAGATAATGTTTTCAGCATTGACTGATTCATTCAAAACAGCGATTAATAAGATGAGATTTGCTGATGATGAAAAATCACTAAAAAAAGCATTAGACGCACTAAAAAAATCTCTCCTTAAAGCAGATGTCCACCACAAAGTAGTCAAAGAACTACTAAAGAGTGTAGAAAAAGATACTAAAGCAAAAGGTATCGGCAAAGAGAGCTTTTTACTAGCTCTAAAAAACAACTTAACTGATCTTTTGAGTGTTTCTGGGGCTAAGCAAGGTTTTGTTTTTGCCTCTAAGCCACCTACAAAAGTCTTGATGTGTGGACTTCAAGGTTCTGGAAAGACCACGACAACTGTAAAGCTTGCTAACTATCTTAAGGGTAAGAAAAAGAAAGTATTAGTAGCTGCATGTGACCTTCAAAGGATGGCTGCTGTTGAACAGTTGAAGCAACTTTGTAGTGCAAATGATATAGATCTCTATTTTGATGAGGATAAAAGCCCAGTAGAGGTAGCAAAAGATTCACTCAAAAAAGCGAATGATGGCTTGTATGATGTAGTGCTTATAGATACTGCCGGACGACTTGCGATTGATGAAGAGTTGATGGATGAGTTAAATCAGATAAAAGATGCTATCAACCCAGATGAAGTCTTTTATGTAGCAGACTCTATGACAGGTCAAGATGCTGTTAGAAGTGCCAGCTCATTTAATGACAGGCTAAATATCACAGGAGTCATTTTAAGTAAGTATGATGGTGATACCAAAGGTGGTGTAGCCCTTGGTATTGCATCTCAGATTGGTATTCCACTTAGATTTATAGGTGTTGGAGAGAAGGTTGCTGATCTTGAGATTTTTGTACCTGATAGAGTTGTAAATAGATTGATGGATGAGGGTGATTTAGAGGGTCTTGCAGAAAAGACTGCTGATCTTATAGATGAAAAGCAGGCGAAAAAAATCACCTCCAAAATCAAAAAGGGAGAGTTTAACTTCAATGACTTTTTAGCTCAGTTAGAGAGTATGAAGAAGCTTGGAAGTATGAAATCTCTAGTTGGTATGATTCCGGGAATGTCAGGAATGGCAAAACAACTCGAAAATGTCGATCTTGACAATTCAGAAGAGATCAATAAAATAAAAGCTATGATTTCATCAATGACAAAAAAAGAGAGAGAAAATCCTAAGCTCTTGAACAATTCACGAAAAAGAAGAATAGCAGGTGGTGCAGGACTCTCACAGATGGAAGTTAATCGCTTCATAAAGCAGTTTAACAATGCTGCGAAGGTAGCAAAAAAGTTTTCTGGCAAAAAGGGTATGAAAGATTTACAAAATCTCATGTCACAAGCTGGTTCTATGAAAGGGATACCAAGATAATTTGGGGACATGAGAACTATCAAAACAAAAAGATAGCTCTCATGTCCTCAAATATGCGATTACCGTCATAATCGCTTTAAAATATTAAAATTTAGGAGAATAGATGGCAACAGTAGTAAGACTTACAAGAATGGGTAGAAAAAAGAAACCTTTTTACAGAATAGTAGTAACTGATAGTAGAAAAAGGAGAGATAGTGGATGGATAGAGAGCATTGGATACTACAATCCTCTAACTGAGCCAGAGACTATCAAGTTTGATAAAGAGAGACTTGATTACTGGAAGAGTGTTGGTGCAAAACTTAGTGATAGAGTAAAAAGAATTACAGGTGAAAAGATAAAGTAGATGGTAGAGAAATTTTTAGAGACTTTTGCAAAACTCATCGCTGATTATCCAGATTCTATCCAAGTGATTAGAGATGATGTTGATGATAATTTCTCTGAAATCACCATTTACGCAGACCCAAATGATACCGGTAAACTAATCGGTAAAAATGGTAAGATGATAAGCTCAATCAAAAATGTAATTTCTGGTTGCAAAGCTAAAGACTCTAGATCTTATCGAATAAATATACTTTCAAATGACTAAAGATGATAGACTCCTAGTTGCTACCATCGGTAAGGTGGTAGGGCTAAGAGGAGATCTAAAACTTCACATATCTTCAGATTTTTTAGAACAGTTTCAAGCAGGTGAAGAGTTTACTCTAGATGATGGAACTTCTATAAAGATAGACCATTTTGATGAGAAAAAAAGAACTGTTAGATTTGAAGGTTTTCTTATTCGTGAAGAGGCAAAAAAACTCACAAATAAACATCTTTTTAGCACAATTAACAGGTCTTATGAGCAGATTGAGTTAAATGAAGGGGAGTATTTTTGGTTTGATCTAATAGGGATGAGTGTTTATGAAGGCGATTTACTTTTAGGTCATGTAAAAGAGTTAGATAGAATTGCCAAGTGTGATTACTTAGTGCTAAAGAGCTCTTTAGAGCTACTCAGTCACAAAAAAGGGCCAAAACAGTTTCTCATTCCATATATCGATAGATATATAAAAAAAGTAGATTTAGAAGAAAAAAGGATAGAAGTTATAGATTGTATTGATCTATATGAAGCTTCATGAAATTTACATACCTTACACTATTCCCATCTCTTATAGAGCCATATTTTCAAGACTCAATATTATCCATAGCAAAAAAAAGATCGATTTTTGAGGTAGATTTTGTAAATCCAAGAGACTTTGCTATCGACAAACATAAAAAGGTTGATGATTATCAAGCAGGAGGTGGTGCAGGGCTTGTGATGAAGAGCGATGTGCTAGATCGAGCATTAAAAAGCATATATGAAAAAGATAAAAATGCCTATTTTATATTCACATCACCTGCCTCAAAGCCTTTTGTACAAAATGATGCAATCAGACTAAGCAAAAAAGAGCATATTGTCTTTGTGAGTGGCAGATATGAGGGGATTGATGAGAGAGTGATTGAGAAGTGGGCAGATGAACTCTTTAGTATAGGAGATTTTATCCTAACTGGTGGGGAATTGGCATCACTGTGTATGAGTGATGCGATTTTAAGAAATGTAGATGGAGTCTTGGGCAATGTAGATTCACTTCAAGGAGAGAGCTTTGAAGATGATTTGTTAGAAGCTCCTACATTTACCAAACCAAATATTTTTGAAGAAAGTTCTCTCATCAAAGAATATTTAAAGGGAAATCATAGTAAAATCCACGACTTAAAAGTAAAACTCGCAACAGCGAAGACGAAATATTTTAGACCAGATTTGTATAAAAGAGTCAAAATAAAACTAAGGAACACTAATGAGAAATAAGTACATAGAAGCATTTGAAGCAAAACAAGCAGAGGGTAAAGAGATACCTGAGTTTAGAGCAGGGGATACTCTAGTAGTAGCTGTTACAATTAAAGAGGGTGACAAGACGAGAGTTCAAAACTTTGAGGGTGTTTGTATCGCAAGACGAGGTCAAGGTGCTGGTGAGACATTTATCGTAAGAAAGATAGGTGCAAATGGTGTAGGAGTTGAGAGAATATTCCCAATCCTTTCTGACAGCATTGAGTCAATCAAAGTTCTAAGAAGAGGAAAAGTAAGAAGAGCTAAACTATTCTACCTAAGAGATAGAAGAGGAAAAGCTGCTAGAATCAAAGAGTTAAAAAGAAAATAATT
>CAZYJF010000006.1:10397-16487 GCA_964647715.1 uncultured Sulfurospirillum sp.
TTCATTCAATTCATCGATGTTGCATGCGGGTTGGCAACACCGTTATTATCCAAAAAAACTGTTTATAAAGCTATAATATTTAATATTGTCCGATTAATTTAAAACTATTTTAATAAATCCTTTACAACCATACTAATACTCTTGCCATCAGCACTTAGACCTATTTTTTGACTTGCCTCTTTCATCACTCTGCCCATATCTTTCATACCCTCTGCTTTAAGATCGCTGATGATGGAGCTAACTATCTCTTTAATCTCATCGATAGACAACTGCTTTGGCATATATGAGAGTAGAAGCTCGGCTTCTTTTATCTCTTTTTCGTAGAGTTCATCTCTACCTGCCTCTTTGTACTGTTTGGCAGAGTCCTCTCTTTGTTTGATAGATTTTTGGATGATCTTATATATATCATCATCACTCAACTCTCTTCTTTCATCAACTTCTACCTGTTTGATTGCAGAGTTTAAAAATCTAATCGTATCTCTTGTAAAACTATCTTTATTTTTCATGGCATCTTTTAGATCTGACTTTAATCTCTCTTTTATTGTGCTCATCGCATCTCCTTGGAATAAAATTTGCTCAATTTTAGCTAATTGAATATTAGGGGAATATATTGAAAGTATTAATATGGTTAAATCTTTTAGGGTTGATAGTTTTTTTTAGTGGATGTTCTAAGCATATAGCAGCTCCTTCACTAGATATGAGTCCACCAGAATATGTGATTAACCCAAGAGCAAAAGCACCCATAAGGTGTAATGCCCATGAGGGAAGTATATTTGGTCGTGGTCAAAACCCAATCTTTAGTGATAGGAAAGCGATGAACCTTGATGATATCATCACTGTTGTGATTAATGAGAGTGCTATACAAGTCTCAAAAGGTGATAAAAAAGTAACAACCAACTCTCAAAACAATTTAGGAGGTGGTGTCTTTAGTGGAGGTCTGCTCAAAGGTTTAAACGGAGTAACTGATCTAGGATTTAAAACCAATTCAAACACTACTTACAGTGGAGTAGGATCAGCCTCTAGAAAAGAGAAGTTCAATACCACAATCAGTGCAAGAATTGTCAAGATCCTACCAAATGGTAACTACTTCATAGCAGGAAGCAGAGAGCTTTTGCTAAATGGAGTAAAGCAGATAGTTCATGTAAGTGGAGTAGTTAGAAGCTATGATATTGATGAACACAATACAATCGATTCAAAATATATAGCCAATGCAAAGATCATATATGAGACAGAGGGTGATATCAGAGAGAGTATGAGAAAGCCATGGGGAACAAAAGTGATGGAGTCTATTTGGCCATTTTGATCTAGAAATATTTCATTTTGAAATATTAATCTAAAATACTTTTTATTTTGGCTAGAATAAGCCTATGTATATAGATGATGGAATATTAGACTTTTTGATAGGCTTTTTTTCGGCACTACTCTTGGGCGGAGTATCTTTTTGGTATATTTACAGGAAAAAAGAGCTTGAATACCAAAGAGTTTATGAGATAGCTAGAGAGTTGAAGCTAAGGGCTAGAACGGATATGATGCAGATAGAGACTCTCAAAGAGAAGATTATGCATATAGATGATCTAAAGGGTGAGTTTAAAAAAGTTGCCAACTCCATACTTGTAGAAAACTCATATAAAAATGCACAAAATATCAAAGATAGCCTAGCCCCTTTTTATGAAAATATAGAAGATTTTAACAAGCAGATAAAAGAGCTCTACTTTAGTGAGTCCAAAGAGAGGCATCTTCTTACTCATGAGATAGAAGAGTTAAAAAGACTCAATCAAAGACTCTCCCTTGAAGCCTCAAATCTCACTAATGCTCTAAAACAAGATAGTAAGATAAGAGGTAATTGGGGTGAGATGGTCTTAGAGCGAGTATTAGAGAGTAGTGGGCTTGTAAAGGGGAGAGAGTATCAAACTCAACTTGATCTAAAAGATGAGGATGGAACGAAATTTCGTCCTGATGTAGTTATCCATCTGCCTAGTAAGAAAGATGTTGTTATTGATTCGAAACTCTCACTCATCTCATATGAGAGATATTTTAACGATGAGGCAAATAAAGAAGAACATTTTAAAGATTTTATACTATCAATCAAAAGGCATATCAATGATCTTAGTAAAAAGTCTTATCATGATCTTGATGGGATAGAGAGTCTTGATTTTGTCTTGATGTTTATTCCTATTGAAGGAGCATATATGAGTCTGCTTCAATCTGAGCCTAAAATTTTTGAGTATGCAAACTCTAAAAATATTATCATTGTTTCACCTATGACTTTGATGACCTCTTTAAGAGTGATTAGTAATGGCTGGAGGATTGACTACCAAAATAAAAATGCCAAGCTAATCGCCAAAAAAGCTCAAATACTAAATGAAAAATTTAGACTCTTTGTAGATGAGATGAAAAAAATAGACATCTCACTCAAAAAAGCCCAAAGCAGTTATGATGAAGCTTTCAAAAGACTCTCAACAGGGCGAGGCAATTTGATACAGCAATCAAAGGAGTTAAGCTCTTTGCAGAGCCAGTCTCCAGTAGAAAATCATGAGAGCGAAGATAGTTCACTCTCTACTTTGTGAAGTTTCTCTTTTGCACTCTTTAGTAACTCTTGGTTTTTTTCAAGAACATCTTTTGGAGCATTTGCTACAAATTTTTCATTTTTGAGCATATTTTCAAGCTTATTTACTTCCTTGTCAAGCTTTGCTTTTTGACTCTCTAGTCGCTTGATAATAGGACTAAGATCAACTCCTTCAAGTGGAATATAAACTTCTAACTCATCTGCTACATCTGTTGCACAGTTTTGTGGCTTGGTATCAACAAAGTTGATATTTTCAATCTTTGTAAGTTTTGAGATATATTTTTTAGCACTGCCTAGATCAATGGATTTGTCATTTAGCTTGATTTGAACTTCATTGATATTGGATGCTGGTATATCAAGAGTAGCTAAAGCTCTTCTAATAGCTGTAATTGAGTCTTGTATGATAGTAAAGAGTTTTTCAATCTCTTCATCTTGAGATATATCATTTGGAAACTCTTTTACCATGATAGAATCACTATCTTCGAGGCTAGATCCGTTTAACTCATGGTAAAGATACTCTGAGATAAACGGCATAAATGGATGAATGAGTTTTAGTGACTCTTTATAGATAGCCCCAAGCTCTTTGATACTCTCTTTATCAGCTTTACTAAGCTCTATTCCCCAATCACAAAACTCTCCCCAGAAAAATCGGTAAATATCCATAGCCGCATCGTTAAATCTATAAGCTTCGATATTTGCTCTGACACTTTTGGTACAGGCATTAAAACGGGAGAGTATATATCTTCCAAGATCACTTTTTATCTGGCTTGAGCTAAGATCATCAAAATTGTCTTGATTAAGAAGAAGATATCTTGAAGCATTATAGAGTTTGTTGGTGAAGTTTCGATACTGACCCAATCTATCTTTGCTAAGTTTTATATCTCTTCCTTGAGCAGCAAGAGCCGCGAGGGTAAATCTAAGAGTATCAGCTGAAAACTCCTCAACCATATCGAGAGGATCGATGACATTTCCTTTGGATTTGCTCATCTTGGCTCCATGCTCATCACGGACAAGTGCATGAAGATATACATCATAAAAAGGCACTTTATCCATCTCATGGACACCACTAAACATCATCCTAGCAACCCAGAAAAATAGAATATCAAAACCGGTTATTAGCATAGAGTTTGGATAAAACTCATCTAAGTCACTCTCATTCCAAAGTTTTCCTTTCCCAAAGTCACCATTTCCCCAGCCAAGAGTAGAAAATGCCCAAAGACCTGAGCTAAACCAAGTATCAAGAACATCTGGATCTTGTTCTATATTTTTAGATCCACACTTTGGACAAGAACTTGGGTCTTCTTCTTTGCTTGCAAATTCATTTTTGCACTCTTGACAGTAAAATACCGGAATCCTATGCCCCCACCACAGTTGCCTACTAATACACCAATCTCTAAGTTCACTCATCCAAGCATTAAAAGAGTTGATCCAATGAGGCGGATAGAATTTTGTTTCTCCCTCTTGCACTCTTTGTATCGCATCATCTGCTATCTCTTTTTTGACAAACCACTGTTTTGATATATAAGGCTCTACTACATTGTGGCATCTGTAACAGTGTCCGACTTGATGGGTGTGATCTTCAATTTTTTTAAGATAGCCCGCATCTTTCAACTTAGAAGCTATAACTTCTCTTGCTTCAAGTCTTTCAAGTCCCTCAAACTCTCCACACTCTTGATTTAAGATACCTTTTTCATCAAAGCAGGTGATAAACTCCAAATCATGCCTTTTACCAACCTCATAATCATTTGGGTCGTGAGCTGGAGTAACTTTAACAATCCCCGTTCCAAACTCCATATCGACATGCTTATCAGCGATTATTTCTATCTCTCTGTCAATTAGTGGCAATTTAACTTTTTTGCCAACTAGATGGGTATATCTTTGGTCATTTGGATTGACCATGACAGCACTATCTCCAAAGTAAGTCTCAGGTCTAGTAGTAGCGACTACAACCTCACCACTTCCATCGCTCAAAGGGTAGGCGATATGGTAAAACTTCCCATCAATATCTTCATACTCAACCTCAATATCACTCAATGCTCCATCATGAGTACACCAATTGACCATATAGTTTCCACGAACGATAAGCCCTTCGTTATAAAGTTTTACAAAAAACTCTCTAACAGCACTCTTTAAACCCTCATCCATCGTAAATCTCTCACGACTCCAAGCAGGACTAGCCCCAAGACGGCGAAGTTGGTGCATGATCTGTCCACCACTTTTTTCTTTCCACTCCCAAACTCTCTTTAAAAACTCTTCTCGTCCTATCTGCTCTTTTGTAACTCCCTTTTGAAGAAGCTGTTTTTCAACCACATTTTGAGTAGCAATCCCGGCATGATCTAGTCCTGGTTGCCATAAAGTCTTGTAACCGTCCATTCTCTTGTAACGAGTGATGATATCTTGAAGTGTAAATGTTAGAGCGTGTCCGATATGCAAAGTTCCAGTGACATTTGGAGGAGGCATCATGATACAAAATCTTTTGTCATCTTTTTGGATGGAGTTGTTTCCATCTATCTCAAAATAGCCTCTATCCTCCCAAATTTTATAGTAATCTTTCTCTATCTCTTTTGGATCATAAGTAGTACTCTTTTCAGCCATAAAATCGCCTTTATAAAAATTTGGAGTATTTTAGCTAAAAGAAAATTATTATCTCTTTTCTGAGACTACTTCATAAAGATCATTGATCTCTTTTAGAAAATTTTTTCTTGATTGATAGCCAACAATAGTTTCGATAACTTTTGAGCCATCGCTACTGAGGATATATGTAGTAGGATAAAATTCTGGTTTTAAAAAAGATGGCATATTGCCACTCTCTTTGTCTATTTTAGCTAGTAGATAGTTTTTTTTAATCTTTTTTAAAGATGGTTTGTAGTTTATAGTCTCCATCTTCATCCGTTTACACCATCCACAGCCATCTTCAGTAGCAAAGACTATTACAAGCTTGTCACTTGCATTTAAAAAAGATAGTATAAAGATTGGAACCATCAATAACTTGTTCATTTAGATAACCTTATATTTTTTTGAAAAAGATTATCTAAAAAATCCAAATCTAAAGTAAATGAAGTGACTTAATCCATATCAGCACTTTTTATATTGCTTACTATTTTTCTATTCCAATCTCTATTTGCCAACTCTACTTCTACTCGTATCTTGCCATTAAATTGACGGGCTAAATCTCTAAAGTCCATATCTCCACTATATTGAATAACCATACCTTCAGGATGATAATCCTCTCTAATGGCATGAGCATGATAACGCTTGTAGAGGTTTTTTGGAAGCCACACTCTAAAAATATGTCTATCTTTATCATGAGCATACTTTAATCTACCCAATCTCTGCCAACTGTGATACCATTCTCTCCATCTTCGTTCGTAGTTGTTGTAGTAGAAAAGTGTTCCATCTGATACCAATAGATCAGCACCAACCTCACCATTTTTTTGAGCACTTTGATCGTGCCAATTTGTGTTTATAGATCTTTGAACACCTGTTGTACTGTCATAATCAAAATCTATAAAAAAAAGTGAATG
>CAZYJF010000007.1:0-16428 GCA_964647715.1 uncultured Sulfurospirillum sp.
GTATCGCTGGAATTGGCTATGATAATTCTCAGTTTAGGATGAAATTTGGTGCATCTATATATGCACTCTTAGATAGTGACCAAAATACCTCCACAAGAGATTATGGAATAAACTCCTTTATCAAATACCCTTTTTATCATACGATGTATAAGAGGATTGACTCAACTCTCTCATATACTCTAAATTCTGACAAAGATGCTAAATCACCTCTAACTTTGACTCTATCTCTATCAGATGCAAGAGCATTTGGCCACAGCATGTATCTAAATTATGGTAATTTTTTAGATATTTCATATGCTTTGGATAGGGGAGATAGTGCATATGGCTTAAAGAGTTATTTTGCAAGAGAACTATCAAATGAACTCTATTATGATTTTCATATATCAGCCGCATATTCGCAGTTAAAAGCTCATGGTAAAAAAAGAGGTATCAAAATAGACTCTTATCAAAATAGATTTGATGATGCACTAAACTTTGTGATGCCTTCACTAAAAAGAGATCTTTATGCAAGATCTATCATCAAAAGTGGTCTAGGTCTAAAAAAAGTTTTAAACTACAATAAATACTTTTTTACATTTCCCATATCTCTAAGACGAGAGTCTATATACTTTAGATATAACAACTATAACATCGAGTTTAAAGATAAATCTTCTAGAAATTTCAACGAATTAACTCTTGGTCTAAAAGCTGATCTGCTCTACTTTAACTCATATCCTCTGCCTATATCTCTTGAGTATCTGTATAACCCTGATCTAAAAGATAGCAGTGATATGAGAATTATTTTTAATATGATGTTTTAACTATCTTCCTATATAGCTTTTTGGGATATATCCAAGTTCTACTAGTTTATTGTAGATATTGGATGCTATCTCACCTGCTGCTTTACCACCATGACCACCATGTTCAATCAGTATCGTTACTACATATTTTGGATTTTGGTATGGTCCATAGCTTGTGAACCAAGCGTGAGATTTTTTAAAGTATTTTAACTCATCTTCGCTCATCCTCTTTTTCTCATTCTGTGGGATACCTACTACCTGTGAAGTACCAGTTTTTCCAGCTATTGGGATGATGGCAGAATTATATTTAAACGCAGTTCCTCCTTTTGAGTTACATACCAAATACATACCCTTTCTTATGGCATCAAGCTTGGCTTTTTCATCGCTGTTTAAAACATCTTTACTAGAAAATGTGACATTTTTATCATCTATCTTTTTTAAAAAGTGTGGATGCAAAAGCTTCCCAGTCGCTATGAGTGCAGTTTGGGTGGCTATTTGCAAAGGGGTTGTTAGGAAATTACCCTGACCGATGACAGTATTTAGTGTATCACCCTTATTCCAACCTTGTGCATATTTTAAGAGTTTCCAGTTTCTGCTTGGAAGTGTACCTATAAACTCATTTGGCAGATCAATATTTGTCTTTTTACCAAGTCCATATCTTGCAAGATCAGTAGAAATCTTATCAATCCCCACTCTAAGACCACCTTGATAAAAGTAAACATCACAACTCTCTTTGATAGCCCTTTTTGCATCTACATCACCATGCCCATAGTGATTCCAACATCTAAACTTTCTATTTCCTAGTTGAATATAACCCTTGCATTTTAGTTTCTCATCTACGACTATCTTTTTTGAGTTTAAAAATGATAACAACACTTCAGGCTTAATCGAAGAACCAGGTGGATAAAGCCCACTTGCAAATTTATTTGTAAAAGGGTGTCTAAGATCACTTATCAACTGCTTCCATTTATCTTTGGATATCCCCTCTACAAAGAGGTTGTTATCGTATGTTGGAAAACTGTTAGCAGATATGATTGCTCCATCACTACTGTCCATGACGATTGCTACACCTGTTAAGCCTTTAAAAAGTTGTTTTATATATTTTTGCAATCTAAGATCAATGCTTAGAGTAAGGTTTTTGCTTTTTGCTTTTATCTCTTTTACTATTTTGATTGTCTTATTAAGAGCAGTTACTTTTCTCTTTATCTCTCCTAAATCACCCTCTAGTAAAGTGTTATAATACTTTTCTATACCAGTTTTGCCCACAGTATCGGTAAGCTTTGCAACTTTAGAGTTTTCTAACTCCTTTTTGCTAGGCTTTGCTACATATCCTATGATATGAGAGGTCAATTCTCCTGAAGGATAAAATCTTTTTAATGCTGGATTGATATAAATGAAATCATTTGAATTTAACTTTACAAACTTTGAAATAAAATCATCATATGGGATAAAGTCTATTATCTTTATTGCTTTGTGATTGTAGGCACTATTTTGTTTTTTATAGACATGAGCTAGCTTTGTGGTATTAAAATCAGGGAAGTTATTTCTGATTTGTTCTATGCAAGATTGAAGTTTAGAACTATCTAAATGAGCTTTTAATGAGATTGAAAATCCAAGTTTATTGATAGCTATTGGCTCTCCTAAAAGATCAGTGATCTCACCTCTTGGGGCAGTAGTAAATTCTGATTTGATAATATTTTCATCGGCTAATTGTTCATAATAAGTGTGTGATTTTATCGCTATAAAGTAGAGTCTTGATACTAAAAGCAAAGTTGCCAATATGAAAAAAATGGATAAAAACTTAACTCTTCTTTTCATCAAAACACCATTATCAAAGCTATATCACTCAGCATATAATATAGATAATTTATCCCAAACTTAGGGAGTGTTAGATCAAACAGATATGATAAAAACAGATTAAACCCATAATATCCTAGATAACCTATGACTACATAGATGACGATTAGACAGTTTTGGCAATAGATATTTTTTTTAAAGACTTCGAAAAAATTCTTATAAAAAAGTATGACAAACAAGACAAATGAAAATGGAATGAGTGATCTATCTATCTCTATATAGACACTATACAAAAAGATAAGAGCTATTTTAAAGTACTCCTTTTCATCATCAATATGTGTGATGACATAATAAAAGGCTACTCCTATCAAGGGTGTGGCATAGATCCAAAATGAGGATATATTTGCATAAACAATCGCAAGAACAAACCACAAAAGTGGTGTTAGAATTTTATTATAAGTGCTATTTCGTCGCATATAGGAAAGTGCTTGCATTTGATACAATCTGCCCAAATTTTATGCTCTGGTAGAGACTCTTTAGGTATCTCATTAAAGCCCAAATGTTCAAAAAACTCTTTTTGATATGTAAGAGTAAAGAGATCTTTAATACCAAGTTCTTTTGCCTCTTTTATAGTCTCTTGAACCAATGCTTTGCCTACACCTTTTCCTCTTTGATTCTCTTTGACTATCAAACTTCTAACTTCCGCAAGTGTAGGTGAGTGTATATGTAGGGCAACAAATCCTACGATATTTCCATCCTCTTTTGCTAGTGTATATGAGCGAATATTTGAAGCTATCTCATCATCACTCCTATGCAAGATAACTCCACTGACGACTTCAGGAAGAACCAATTTTTGCATATCTTTTATATCACTCAAACTGGCCTTTTGATATTTAATGCTCATCACAATCCTTTGAAAAGAGTGCCTTAAAGATTTTTTTATTAGCAGTGTCAATCCCACTATTTTTGAGATTTGAGATGAGCAGGGCATCTGGAAACTCTCTTTTTAGGGCTGATTTTTCCTTTTGATTTAACTTATCTGCTTTTGTCATGATCTCAATTATCTGCTGATCTGCTCTTTTGATAGACTCTAGATACTCTCTTACATCTTGATCTATTGGCATTTTTGGATGTCTTGCATCTATAAGGTGGACAAAAACCCTGATAGAGCTTCTATTTGTGATAAATTCATTTAAACTCTTTTGCCAAGCAGCTTTTTCACTCTTTGAGACTTTTGCATACCCAAATCCAGGTAGATCAACTACCCTAGCTACCATCCTCTCTCCATCACAGTCATACTTGATATCAAAGAAATTAATAAGTCTCGTTTTGCCTGGAGTTGAAGAACTTTTTGCTAAGTTTTTCCTGTTTGTAAGCGAGTTAATAAAGCTTGATTTACCAACATTACTTCTACCCATGATAGCCACTTCACTAAGATCAGGTGGGAGTGCCTGTGAAATATTTTGAGCAGATACTACAAAAGATGCATCGATTAACTTAAGCATGATTACTCTTTCACATCAAAGATAAATTTGATAGGACGATTATCGCCACCCTCTATGAGAGATTTTCCACTTATTCTATCGATTGATATTTTTTCACCATAGAGTTTTTGATTTGAGTTTAACTCTTCTATGATTACATCACCCATGATCTCATACTTTAGAGTTTTAGGATTATAGACTAGTCTTTGACCTCTCCCTTTAAACTCTTTTGTATCTGTGATGATGTGAAATTTTACTCCACCATCGGCTTCATATCTGATAGGTTTATTCTTTTTGTCAAATTTTACTTTTAGTCTGCCCGCATAGATCTCATCCTTGCCTTTTTTGATTTTTACATGACCTATTAGCATAGAGACTCTACTTTTTTCATTTGCTTCGAGCTTGTCAGCTGTAATCTCAACTTTTTGTGCATACAAGAGTGAGCCAAGCAGGAGTATAAAGAGCATTTTTTTCATTCATCAACCTCTTGAGTGAAGTGTGGTTTTACGACACTGATATTTTTAGATACAAGATCATACAAAAGACTTTTGCCATCAAGTTTTGCATCACCTCTTGACATGGAAAATGCCGATGGAGCAGTGATCTTCTTCTTTATTGTATTATACTCTAAAAATTGTGTAAGAATCTGCAAATTTTGAGAATTTTGGTAGAAAACATTATCTTTAAAGCTAATCAATCCATCTTCCCCGATAGCCATATCTGCTTTGATAGTGTGAGTAAGGTTTGCCTCTTTGTGTGATGCTTTTATCTTGTAGAGTTTTTGTTTGTTATTAAACTGTACCACTTTTTTGGCTTCAAGTTTGCTACTGATTCCTAAAGGTGTAATAGTAGCACCTTTTAGATCACTAAAGGATAGATCAGCAGTCGTGAAATCTTTTTCTTTTTGACTTAAGTCCTTAGGCTCTTTTGTAGCCAAAAATGTAAGCTCAGCTATAAAAAGTGCGAGTATTATAGTAAATATCTTTAAGCCCATAAAGATATGTACTCATCGTATCTGTTTTGATCTTTTAATATAATCTCAATCATCTCTCTTATAGCACCATCTCCACCATCTTTATCCAAAACAATATCGACAATTTCCCTTATCTGTACAACTCCATTTTTAGGAGAAAAAGATAGCTTGACACTCTTTAATAGTGAAAAATCATTCAAATCATCGCCAATTGCGGCAACATTTTCCAAACCAATCTCTAACTCTTCTAAGATCTCTTCTAGTTTTGCAAATTTATCTCTTACACCTTGGTATATATGAGAGATACCAAGTTCACTAGCTCTTTTATAGACGATCCCAGACTCTCTTCCTGTGATGATTGCCACTTCAAAGCCCATTTTTATACATGATGCGATGGCAAGTCCATCTTTTACATCAAAACTTTTTAACTCATCGCCACTGTTTGTATATGTGATCTTTCCATCTGTCAAGCATCCATCAACATCAAGAACAAGGAGTTTTATCAAAGCACACCTTTTGTACTTGGAGTCGAAATCTTACTGTTTTTTGTAGTCGCTCTTCTTAGTGCAAGTGCGAATGATTTAAATGCCGCTTCGATGATATGGTGTCTATTGTTTCCTCGCAGATACACGATGTGAGCTGTGATCCCTGCATTAAAACACAAAGCCCTAAAAAACTCTTCAACCAATTCACAATCAAACTCACCAATCAAACCCTCACACTTAATATCGTAGTGTAAAAATGGTCTATTGCTAAGATCAAGTGTTGTATTTACCAAAGCTTCATCCATTACGACACTAGCTTCGCCAAATCTCTCAATCTCTCTAATTGGATAAATCTCTTTTCGAAGTGCTTGACCTATGACAATCCCCACATCTTCCACGCAGTGATGAAAATCAACATGAAGATCACCATCACACTCTAAATTCATATCTATCAATGAGTGTTTGCTAAATGCCTCTAACATATGGTCAAAAAATCCAACTTTAGTTTTGATGGAGTTTGTACCACTCCCATCAAGTTTCAACTCTAATTTTATATCGGTCTCTTTTGTCTTTCTGTCTATACTACTCAATCCTAATCCTTTACAATCAAAGCACCCATAAAGCCTTTGTTTACGATAAATGCTTGTGCATCTCTTTTAGTTGAAAACCCATCTACTACCACTCGGTATAGCTTATGAGTACCACTTCCAGCCTCGTTGATCTTTACTTTGTGCGATTTGAACATTGTAGCATATTTTTTGGCTAGCTGATTTGCTTTATCTTTATTGTTTGAAGAGAGTAGTTGCACTTTATAGTTTGGAAAACTACTCTTTATCGTAGTTGTATTTTTCTTGATAGGAGCTGTAGTATCTTTTATCACTTCTACTTTTTTGAGTGCTTTTATACTGTTTGAGGGTTCAGGCTCTTTTATATTTGAGATAGTTTCTACTGCTTTAGGAAATGGCTCATATTTTTTATACTTATCCACTATCGTATCATAATCAATCACCTCTAGTTTGACTTTTGCAGTCCCTTTTTTGATAAGACCTATATCTTGAGCTGCTGCATACGATAAGTCGATGATTCGATTTTCCACAAATGGTCCTCTGTCATTGATACGAACTATGGTACTTTGTCCATTTTCTAGATTTGTTACTTTTACTTGTGTATTCATAGGTAGAGTCTTGTGAGCAGCAGTTAACGAACTCATATCATAATACTCTCCATTTGAAGTCTTTCCCCCATGAAAATTTGGTCCATACCAACTAGCTATTCCGGTAAAAGTCTCACCAATATTTGGAACTTTTGGCACATATCTTACACCATTGACATTATATGGCTTCATAGTACATCTATACATGGAGTTTGATGTGATAGGCTCTTGAGGTGGCAGTTCACAGCCCTCATCAACAATTACACCACTATTTGAAGGTGGAATAAACGGATTAAATGTAGCACAACCACTAAGAAAATATAGAGGAATGATGATAGTTAAAAAATTTTTCATATTCAAAATAGAACCTTTACTTTAGTAATAATATCTCTTCTCCCTCTTTTAGATCATATCCTAAAGAGGGATTTAGCCTTTTTATAGCTGATATTTTATTATTAAATCTTAAACTGATAGTAAAGAGAGTATCTCCTTTGAGCACTTTATATGTAAAAGTTTCATACTCTTTTGACAACTCTTCTTGTGAGATTGATTTAAAGTGTAACTCTTGATCTTTGCTTGATAATTCCATTGGTAGTTTTACACTTGTGTTTTTGGAGATGATAAGTGCTAGATCTGGATTTAATTCTCTTAACATTTTTAGAGGAAGATGAAATTTTTTTGATATTCCATAGAGTGTAGTATCTTTTTTAGTGATGTAAGTTGATTTTGATGATTCTCTTCTTTTAGCGATTATATCTAAAGGAAGATAGATATCTGTATGAGAGGGGATAATAGTGCTTAGAAGATGTGCATTAAAATTTTTTAATTTTTGACTTGATATTTTATAACTATTTGCAACATTTTTTATAGATTTCTTTTTTTTTATCTCTATTGTACCAAGAGTGTTACTACTGTTTTTTGCACTGTTGATAGTCTTTTGTATCGGTTTTGAACTTGCCAAAAGCTTAGTAACTATCAGCTTCCTGATATAATCTTTACTCTCTTTTGGAATATAGTTGTAGCTATCATCAAGTAAGACAAATATATCATCACTTCGAGCTTTTTTGATGGCACTAGCTAGTTTAGTCTCTCCACAATTATATGCCAATGCTACAAGGTACCATTTCTTAAACCTATCATGAAGGTATTGCAGGTATGAAAGAGCTGCTTTTGTTGATTTTATTGGGTCTAATCTCTCATCTATTTGTCTATTTACTTTTAGTCGCAAAATTTTTGCAGTTTTAGGTACTATCTGCCATAGTCCTGCCGCTTTTTTATGTGATTTGGCATCGATTAAAAACTTTGATTCAACCATGGCTAGATATAAAAACAGATCAGGAACTTTTGATTTTTGAAGCATATCTTTTAGTGTCAAAAATATTTGAGGATTTGATGAAATTGCCCTTTTAAAAAAGATTATATCTAGCTCTTTTAGGTCATTTTTTAGGTCATTAAAGCCCTTGTCATATATAAAATCTTTATCTATATCTAATCTCTTTAATATGTGAATCTCATCAGGCTCATGAAAATTTGAAGAGATATCTTTGAAATCAAATGCTATAATAGAATTGATAAACATTAAAGATAAAAATAGAATTTTCAAGTACTTAGTTCCCCAAATAATCTTTTGGTATTCTCTAATACCATCTGCTCTAAAGAATCCTCATCAATTTTTAAAATTTCACTCATCTTTTGTGATACGAGCTTGGTATATGAGGGTTCATTTCTCTCTCCTCTATGGGGATGCGGTGTCAAGTATGGTGCATCCGTCTCAATTAAGAGGCGATCTTTTGGAATTTTGGGCAATATCTCTACCAATTTTTTTGCATTTTTAAAGGTTACTACTCCACCTATGCCGTAGTAGAAATTATACTCTACCAAATCAAGCAGTATAGGCGAAGCATTAAAGCAGTGCAACACTCCACCTAGCTCTTTATCGCAATGCTTTTTTAGTATCTCCAAACTATCTTGTGAAGCTTCTCTTATGTGTACGATGAGTGGTTTTTTATAGCTTTTTGCCAAATCGATTTGATCTATAAAAACCTCTTTTTGCTTTTTGACATTATCTTTCTTCTCATCTTCATCTTCTGGCAATCTATAATAATCCAATCCACACTCACCAACAGCTACACACTTTGGATGAGTGATAAACTTCTCCAAAAAGCTTCTATCGTAAAACTCTATATCATAAGGATGAACTCCAACACTAAAAAAGAGTTCATCATATTTATCACAAAGCTCAACTGCATACTCTAACTCTCTAGGATCAGCCCCTGGAATGATAGTAGATATGACATTTGCATCTTTTGAACGATCTAAGACTAGATCAAGGTCGTCTAAGTATCTTTTATCATTTAAGTGTGCATGTGTATCTATAATCATACCGATTTTATCACCTCTATGTACTTTTGTATTGAGTGTTCTGGCTCGAAAAATTTCGTAGCTAGAAGCTTGTTTTTACTTAGCCTATCAAGTTCAATTTTGTCAATTGTTTCACCATTTTCATCTATAAAATCACTAAAATCTTTCATAAAAAAAGGATGCTCAAAAAATAGACTATCTATCTTTGTCTCATCATACAGATAGATAAAATTTTTACTATATAAAGCTGCTGGCAGTGATGGATTATCCTCTGAATATGTAGAAATAATTGCCTTATTACATAGCTTGTGAATTAGAGCCTTGTGTTTTTGATTCATCAAAGCTTCTATAAGAAGATAATCAAAATTCAAACTTAAAAGCTTCTCTTTGAGTATATTTCTAGAATCAAGATCATGCCTACCTAGGCTAAATATAAATGTACTCTTTTTTAACTTCTCTTTTTTAAGTGAAGATATATCATCGATTAAGTTTAGTTGCATGGATAAATCTCCACTAAGATCACAATAGATGATATCTTTATCCAAGTCCAATCCCATAGTATGAGTTGCTTTGACAAGCTCTTTATCATTAATCTTATCTATATCATAAAAGAGTTCAACTGGCTCACAAATGAGTCTTAATTTCTCAGTAGGAGCGAGTGTGAAGTCATGCAGATTATCTTGTTTAGAAAATAGGATATATTTAGCTTTCTTGTAGAGATTTTTATAGAGTGGTTTTTTTATGAGGGAAGGTTTTGTATCTTCAAAAGAGGGTGTTACAAAATAGCAGTAGCAGAGATTTTCAATCTCACTAACAATACCAAGTACACTCTTTTCACACTTATAAATATCGATGATGTCATAATCTTCAAGATAAGAGAGAAGTTTTTTTCTCTTTAAGATCCGATTTGCTATCTGGAGTTTTGACTTACCCTCCAAAAAATCTAGCTTAGAGTCGATATCAAATTCAACAATTTTCCCATCCTCCTCAAGCTTATACTCAAGAAGCGATAGAGTAGAGACGCTAGCTCCATGCTCTCTTAGTCTCTTTACTCTATCTTTTAGGGTGTTATCAACCCTATTGTAGATAAACAGTATTCTCATTAAATGAAAATATTAATCTATAATAAAAGAAATTTTTGCAGTAATTCTATACTTAGAAATTTTGTTGTCCGTAACTTTTGCACTCTTTTCTTGAATGTAAATTGACTTGATATTTCTAACTGACTTTGATGCTTCATTGATAGCATTTTGTGCTGCATCTTCCCAACTCTTATCTGACTGAGCTAAAACCTCTATAACTTTTACTACTTTTGACATATTGTCCCCCTTAATAAATTTGGTCTTTTATTATAATAGAACTTAGCTTAACTAAGTAGGCTTATGGCAAAGTTTTTAGCTTCATCACTGATCTTATCGCCACTTATCATCCTAGATAGTTCATCTATCCTCTCCTTCTTGTTCAAGAGTTTAATTGTACTTTTTTCACCATCTTTTTTCACCAAAAAGTGCATTTGTGCTTTGGAACTAAGTTGTGGCTGATGGCTGATAGCAAAGATTTGGTAATCTTTTGCCAACTGCTCCAAGACTTTTGCTACACTCATCGACTCTTTTCCACTAAGATTGGCATCTATCTCATCAAGTACCAAGACTTTGCCATTGCTCTTGATATATTCACTCTTAGCTGCCAAGATAGCAAGTCTTAGTCTATTTAACTCTCCTGAACTCACTTTTTCTATTGGAGTATTTTTAAGAGTAATATCAATCTTATCAATTCCTAGTTGATGTAAGTCAACCTCTTTTTTTGAGATATTTAACTCATCAAGGTGCAAAAGATTTAAGTAGTGATTTACCCTTTGATTTAAAGTTTTTAAGGCACTTTCTCTTTTTTTTGAGATCTTTTTTGCCTCTTTGTTTATCACTTGTTTTAATTTATCAAGCTCATCTTCTGTTTTTTGTAGATCAAAATCTATCGACTCATAACTTTGAAGTTCACTCTCTTTTTTCTCTAACTGCTCTAATGCCTCTTCGATACCGCCATATTTCTTCTTTAGTTGTGCTAAATCCTCTATCCTTGATAGGAGATTTTCTATATCCAAACCTTCAAGCTCACTCAGTCTATCTCTAGCATCTTCAAACTTGATCCTAATATCATTCATCGCTTCATCAAATGTAGGACTTTGAAGTTCAAGAAGGTTTAAAGCTTCATTCACCTTTGATTCATAATCAAATATTTTTGATGCTTCATTTAAAAGCTCTTCTATCTTTTCCTTTTTGCTAAGCTCTTTTTTTTGAATCATCAACTCTTCATACTCACCCTTTTGTGGTGAGATAGTCTTGATTTGGTTTATCTCAAACTCTGCAAGTGACTTTAGATCACTCAAGTTCTTTGACTTTTCTATAAGCTTCTTTAACTCATCCTCTTTTGCTATGAGTTCTTGGTAATGCTCTTTGAATTCTTCTATCTCATTTTGATAATTTTTATCATCTTTGATAATGATTTTATCTAGTATGTTTAAAAGATTTTCGTTATTAAATTCGTTCAAATCTCTAATACCTAAATACTGTATAAAGTTTGAGGAAAATTTCAGAAGAGCTTTTTTTGAAATTTGCTGATTGTTTACAAAATATCTTGTCGATTTTTGTCTGGTAAATTTGAAAATATTTGGTTCATCCTCTTCTATGCCTATCTCTTCAAGTCCAAGCTGGCGGTCTATTGAAGCACTTGCATTTGCTGCTAGTGCATCTTTGATACCAAATAAAGACAACAGAGCATTTAAGAGTATAGATTTTCCGGCACCACTAGGTCCTGTGAAGATGATAAGATTCTTATCAAACTCCAAAGATACTTCATCAAATGTAAGCAAATCTTTTGCGAAAAAGTTTTCTATCAATTGCTCCCCCAGTGTAATTTTTGTTTTAAAACATCAAAATAGTTTCTCTCAAGTCTGTGGATCATCCTCAGTCTCTTTTTGGATATCTTTATCTTAATCTCATCGAAAAATTTTAGATTATAGATATCCTGACCATCTACTACCACTATCGTCTCATCTTTACTCTTAAAAGTGGTCTCAAATTCTGCTGGCAAAAGTAGAGGTCTTTCAGTCAAAGAGTGTGGACAAATAGGAGTGAGGATGATAGCTTCAGTCAGAGGAAAAAGTATTGGACCTCCAGCTGATAGGTTGTAAGCAGTTGATCCTGTGGGTGTGGAGATGATGAGTCCATCACCTGCATATATGTTTAAAAGCTTATCTTTCATCTCAGCCTCTTTAGAAGATGCATAAGCTTCTATATTTACCATACCTTCAATTGATGGACGAGATAGCACCACATCATTTACAGCAATCGTCTTTTTACTATCATCTTTTGAAATCAGTTCAACCTCAAAGACCATTCTCTGATCTATTCGGTACTCTCCCCTAAAAATCTTATCGATAAACTCCTCTATCTCTTGAGGTTTTATATCGGTTAAAAAGCCCAGCTTTCCAGCATGTATCCCAAGTATTGGCTTATCATAAGCGAAACTGTTTCGACAAAGAGAGATGAGTGTGCCGTCTCCCCCTAAAGAGATGAGTAGATCACTTCTAGTAAAGAGTTCATCAAGATCAACTCCCTCATCCTCATCCAAATCTTTGGCACTCTCTTTTGAGAGGATTAAATTAACGCCATATTTTTTTAGGGAGTTTTTGATTTTAAAGTAGTCATCTTTTAAGTGTGCAGAGTCTGGTCTAACTACCATTCCGGCACACTTTATGCTACTAAGCTTCTCGTCGTCAAATATATAATGCATAGGGATATCTTATCCAAATTTTGTTAAAAGTGAGATTTGGATATAATCCGTGTTTATTTAAATACTTTAATTAATTTAGGAAGAGAATTGAGAACTAACTATTGTGCAGAGGTAAATGAAGATAGTATCGGCAAAGATGTAAAGCTTTGTGGTTGGGTAAATAGCTACCGAGATCACGGTGGAGTCATCTTTATCGATCTAAGAGATAAGAGTGGGCTTGTGCAACTTGTTTGTGATCCAGCAGACAATATCGAGGCTCACAAGATAGCTAACGATGTGCGAGATGAGTTTGTGCTAATCGCCAAGGGAAAAGTCAGAGCAAGAGGCGAGGGGCTTGAAAATCCAAACCTTAAAACTGGTAAGATCGAGGTAGTGGTAGATGAACTAATCATCGAAAACCCAAGTGAGCCTCTCCCATTTGTCATCAATGATGATAAGGTAAATGAAGAGATCAGGCTAAAATATCGCTATCTTGATCTAAGAAAACCAAAGCTTTATGATATATTTAAACTTAGATCAAAGGCTACCATCGCAGCTAGAAATGTTTTGGATGAGCTTGGATTTTTAGAAGTAGAAACTCCGGTGCTTAACAAATCGACTCCGGAGGGTGCGAGGGATTACCTTGTGCCTAGCCGTGTCCACGCAGGAGAGTTTTATGCACTTCCACAATCTCCACAACTATTTAAACAACTCTTGATGGTGGGTGGATTTGATAGATACTTTCAAGTAGCAAAATGCTTTAGAGATGAAGATCTAAGAGCCGATAGACAGCCTGAATTTACCCAAATAGATCTTGAGATGAGCTTTGCTAATCAAGAGGATGTGATAGAGGTGAGTGAGAAGATGCTAAAAGCTATCTTTAAAGAAGCTGGAGTAGAGATCAATACCCCTTTCAATCGTATCACATATTCTGAAGCGATGGAGAAGTATGGAAGTGATAAGCCTGATCTAAGATATGATCTTTCTATGGTAGATATGGATGATATCTTTGAAAGATGTGACAATGAGATCTTCTCAAGCATTGCCAAAGATAAGAAGAAAAACAGAATCAAAGCCCTAAAGGTGCCAAACGGAGATAATATCTTCTCAAAAAGACAGATGAAAGGCTTTGAGGATTATGTCAGGAAGTTTGGAGCTGCGGGACTTGGGTATTTCCAATACAAAGAGGATGGATTAAAGGGACCTCTAACGAAGTTCTTCCAAGAGAGTGATCTTGAAGAGATTATCAAAAGAGCTGATCTGAAAGTGGGCGATGTAGTATTTTTCGGTGCAGGTGAGAAGAAGCTTGTGTGGGATTATATGGGAAGATTTAGAAACTACATAGCTGAACTGATGGAGATCGTTCCTGATGATGTCTATGAGTTTGTCTGGGTGGTTGATTTCCCTATGTTTGAAGTGGAAGAGGGTAAGATCAAAGCGATGCACCATCCTTTTACCATGCCAAAAGATTTGAATGTCGATGATCTTGAAGATGTAGAATCAATCGCTTATGATATAGTGCTAAACGGTGTGGAGCTAGGCGGTGGAAGTGTTCGTATCCACAAGAGCGACATCCAAGCTAAAATCTTTGAGCTTCTAGGTATCAGTGATGAAGAGGCAAAAGAGAAGTTTGGATTCTTGATTGAGGCGTTTAAGTATGGTGCACCTCCACATGCCGGTATCGCCTTTGGGCTTGATAGAATCATCATGCTTTTAAGCAAGAGTGAGAGTATCAGAGATGTGATAGCATTTCCAAAAACTCAAAGAGCCCAGTGTCTATTGACTGAAGCTCCAAGCAAAGTCGATAGTGAGCAGTTAAAAGAGCTCAGTATTAGAATAAGAGAAAACAGAGAGATTTAAAGGAAGAGAATGAAGAAACTATTTTTAATCATCGGAGCACCAGGAAGTGGAAAAACAACAGATGCGGAGTTGATAGCCAAAAAGCACGAAAATATCACTCACTACTCCACAGGAGATATGTTCAGAGCTGAGGTAGCAAGTGGAAGTGAAAGAGGCAAGATCATCAAATCCTACATCGACAACGGAAATCTAGTACCAATCGACATCGTAATAGAAACCATCGTAGGTGCTATCAAAAAATCTCCGACAGATGTAGTGGTGATTGACGGATATCCAAGAAGTGTAGAGCAGATGGAAGAGCTTGATAAGTACCTAAAAGATGAGGATGAGGTCGAGTTAGAGAGTGTGATAGAAGTGGTCGTAAGCGAAGATACTGCAAGAGACAGAGTGCTTGGCAGAGGAAGAGGAGCAGACGACAACAACGAAGTCTTTGACAACAGAATGAAAGTCTATCTTGAGCCTTTAAAAGCGATACAAGAGTTTTATCAAAAACAGAACAAACTCCACAAAATCGACGGCGAAGGGACAATCGAGCAGATCGTTGATACGATGGATGAGTTTATCCAGTCGAAGATTGGGTGAGACTAGGCTATAATTAGTTGTTGTTTTGGTGATATTATAACCTGAAGGGAAATGAGAAAAATACAAAAAGGTGGGTTTTATGTATGATAAAGAAGATATAAAAAGAGCTATTTCTGCTTTAGATCATAAACTCAAAAGTGATTATCATGTCAAAAAACTCTCTTTGTTTGGTTCATATGCCAGAGGAGAGGCGACTAAAAGTAGTGATGTAGATATTTTGGTTGATTTTGAGATTACACCTGATCTGTTGACATTTATTGAATTAGAAGAGTTTTTGAGTGATAAGCTTCAAAGAAGTGTAGATCTTGTTCCTGCAAGAAAGCTAAAACAATCTTTAAAAGAAGAGATTTTAGCTGAGGCTATCTCTTTATGAAAAGGGATTATCTACTTTTTTTGGAAGATATAGTAAATCGTATCGAAAAGATAGAGATGTTTACAGATGGCATGAAGTATGAAGATTTTCAAAATGACGAGAAAACCATAAGTGCATGTATCAGGGAGATAGAGGTCATAGGTGAGGCAGTCAAGCAGATACCCAAAGAGATCCGTCAAAAGTTTGATGACTTGCCATGGTCTTTGATGGCAAAGATGAGGGATAAATTGATTCATTGGTATTTTGAAGTTGATGAAGAGATTGTATGGAAAGTGATTGAGGATAAGTTACCATCTATAAAAGATAGTGTATATCTAGTCATAAAAGAGTTGAAATCAAGGTAAATTTTGAAGAGGGACAATCGAGCAGATCGTTGAGACGATTTGTTATTTACTCCCTATGTGGGGGAGTAAATCAAAAAGATATGAGATTATTGCTCAAAAAACTCATCTATATACCATTTAAAGTCATCTTTTTGCTTTTTACTAAGAGATAGTTTGTTAAGTTTATCTTGCAAATCTTTTTTTAGTTGTAAATCTTTTTTAAACTCCTCTTCACAAAAGTCTGCATAATCTCCAAGTCTTAATAGCTCGAGTGTTGTTAAGATAAAAGTGCCGTTATCGCTATCTAATATCATCTTCTTTGCCGTATCGTAATATGTTGTATCTTCACTGATAGATGCTTTTGCAATGGCATCTATAGAGTCTTGAAATATTTTGTAATCATCTCCATAGGAGGTTAGTTGCTTTATTTTCTCTTTAACTTTTGCTTCAAATTTGGGACGAATAGTTTTATCAAATATCTTTTTCTCTT